>JBFLYA010000232.1 GCA_040757115.1 bacterium
AATAAATTATCAAAGAGCAGATTATGTTAACAAGATTTATCTCAATTTTTAGTTTTTTTAAATTTAGTTATATCTTGCTGGGGGATAGTCTGTCTTTTTTTACTTGACATTATACCGCACATCTTTATCGTCAGGAAATGTCAAAAACTTTCGACCTGGATGATTAGAATTAGGCTGAGAGTTTAAACTCTATATCACCTTCATCAAACCATTTTTTAGCCTCATTGTTTCTAGAGGATGTCCTAATCTCTGTTGAAATTCTCTGAGCGGCCCCCTCATATTTTAAGCCACCTTCTTCTCAAGAGATGGCAATTTTGTTTTTAAGAGTCTGGATGAGAAAAGGTATCCTTTTGAATCATTTTTCTGCCTCTATTAAAACCCTACCACTGCCCATCTGAGAACCATTGAATCATTTCTCCAACATTTTACATTCCCAGTTATATCTCTTATTCCAGAGAGAGTGCTTTCAATCACATTAGTTGTCTGTAGAGATTGGCGAAGCCTCTTTGGAAGTATAAGTTCAATTACCGTAAAAGTCTCCTCTAATCCTTCACGAAGACTTGTATCCGCTCCCGGGTAATCTTGCTCAAGACGCAAAGCAAGATTGCTAATAATTTTCTTTGCTGTATCCAAACTCTCACTTTGATAAGATTAACGCATACTCATCTCTACAGAGATCTGTAAGCCTTTTGGCAGATGACTCTTTACATTCTCTATTTTATGGCGTTGGCATTTCTGAATACGAACATCACCAAAAGATTCTCTCACTGCTTTATAGAGTGCCTTGGAACCATCAATTACTACAAGAGTAAATTCTTTATTCACCCTCACATCACGCTCAACCAGATTGTTATCAAGGACTGGACTACCTGGGCATTCTCTGGTGAACCTTCATATACTCCTAAAACATGCTTTATATCCTCTTTGATTCACTCCTACCGCTACAACAATAGTATGTTTCCCAAAGATAACTCCATCTATGTAGAGAATACAAATATCTAACTCTTTTAGTGGTCTGCTAAGCCATTCTATAAATCTTTTGGTAGTCATAGCTACAAAACAGCCACTTATGGTACTCTTACTTGTTGCCCTTGAAACTATTGAATGAATATTGGTCTCTAAAGAATCCCCATATCTTCTGGTACTTACCCTTATCAATATCTGATTTAGTACCCTCTCCTTAAGTGGGTCTTTATCTTTTAGATGTTCATAGGAAAGAAGAGAAAGTTCTTGTTTATTTTTTTCCCTTACTCGTGGCCTCTCTATTTGTACTTTTTGGCCTCCAAGGATTATCTCTCCTTTTGTATTACCCCAATGAAAGGCATTCCTAACTTCTTGGTGTTGATAACAAGGACCACATAAAGTATCTACATCCTCTTCAAAGAGAGCTCTTATAACCCGGAATCCTGAAGATATAGCTAACTCTAAAAACTCTGCCTTAACATCTATCGATATCTCTAATGGTATTTTTCTCTTTCCTCCTTCATAAACTTCTTGCAATTTCTTCTGGTTTATGGTATTATTTTTCATAAGCGGTTCCTCCTTTTAAAGATTTTTTATCGACCCCTGATTATTATAATATATCAGAGGAGGTAACCGCTACTAAAATTTCAACAGTCAACGGGACAATTTCAAACAGAGGGACAATGTTTTTCGCTTTACGCACTTCCCAAAGAAAAAGTCATAGAAGTGCTCCAACGTTTAGTTGAAGGTAATGGTATTAGAGCTCCAGAGCGTATCACTGGGTTGAGTAAAGATACGGTCAACTCGTTATTAGATAAGGTAGCACAACATATAGAGAAGGTTTCTGAGTTAATTCTCAAAGACATTGAAGCTAAAGAATCCTCATTAGTTTTGGTGTTTTTACAAATAAATTACTTACCTATTATACCATAGATAGATCAAGGGGTTCTCCAGTCATCAAGAAAGTTCTTGGTAAAGTATTTGGGAGTGTTTTGATCTGTGATTTTTTCAGTGCCGATGGGAAGATAGTCGCCTGGGCTAAACAGAGGTATATTGTGCATTTATTTGGTGATTTAGAAGAGATATCCACCAAGAATAAAAGAATCCTGAATGGTTTAAGTTTAGAAAGAAACTTAAACCATTACTAAAGGATGCTCTGCGTCTTTCTAATAAGCAGAAAGAAATAGAACCCAATGTTTATATGTCAAAGAGCAATAACTTGCATAAGCGACTTGAGATAATATACAACCAAGAATATAATGATGCTGACTGCAAGCGTTTGGCTAAACGACTCATGAGATACAAAGATGAAATATTCACCTTTGTAGATCATCCTCAAGTAAGTGCCCACAACAACCATGCTGAAAGACAGATAAGACCCGCAGTCATTATGAGAAAAAACTCTTATTGTAACCGTTCTCACCAAAGTGCTGATACCCAAGCAATATTAATGTCAATATTTAGGACATTACATCCTCGCCAGATTGGTCCTATTTCTGCATTAAGTAATTCACTTTCTGAATGGATCAAAACAGGGAATGTTATCCCATTGTCCAATATTTGGTGGTGTCTGAAAATAGCTAGTCTCCTCTAACTGAATAGGTAAGCCATTCCTCTATACTCCAAACATGGTCAGTTAGTCCAGCAGCCATGGCCGGAGTTCGCTTCTGCCAGTATCCCTCTATGTCCTTTATTCGTAATGTTCGCACTACCCAACAAAAATTGTAGCTGAATCCAATGAAGTAAGAGATTGCATTATGTAGATTCCAGTCCTTCGAAAAGCAATAAGTCTTACGCTTCTTTCGTGAGTTCTTCCCACGATCCGTACCATTGTTTCGTTCCACAAATGAGGTATTAATTGTAGTACTAACCCTAAACCGTGCAAGCAATCTCTCCAACAATTTCACTGTGCCAAATACAATCGTTTTCACCACTTTGACTACACGACCTTTCTCCCGCTTTTTGCTCACTGTAGCATAACACAAATCCTCTGGCATTTTTTTCTCAGGCTTTGAGGAATTTCCCAAATCACCATCTTCAAATGGCTCTATTTCATAACTATAACTTTGTTCAATGGCGCAAGTGTATGCTGAATAATCATCACTGGTAATTAACAAATCTGTTCGTCCACCTGTCCGCTTTTTGACATCTTCAACCACCTGACACCAGTTTTCTTTTGTCCGCTTCCCAGACACCAGACTTAACAAAAGACGATGTTCAGGGTCTACGGCAGTATGGTCTCCCTCATCACCTCGAAAATAATCCAGAGGATCTTCCTGATTACAATTAGTTTCCTTTTTTGATACAAATCCCCACTTCTCATCAAGTTGTATCTCTTTAGTCTGAGGGGGAAAAAGCCACTAATTCATCATGCACCTTCTTAGCATAATCTCCAGCTAATCGTGCATATCGAGTTACTGTGTTTTTGTCCACTCCCACCAACCGGCTGGTGGCACGCGTCCCACAACCCTCCTGAATATGTTTCATTACCGATATTACCACTTCTGCTGGCAATCGTGCATAATTCAACATTGTTCCTTTTCGCTCCGAAAAATGAGCACCGCAACTCGGACAATAAATCAGCCGAATCCGTTTCCCTTTTCCACTCCATCCAGAGAAAGAAAGATTTTCTTTACCGCGAATATTGTAATTCGGACAAGAAAAATTCTGACAACAAAAATGTTCTATTGGATGCATCGTTTTCTCTCCTTTGTAAAATTTCGGTACCCCAAACCTCGCTCCTGATAGACCCACAAGTTAGTCTTGAATACTTACCTTATTATAATTATCGAGACGATGCATCCTAAACTTTAGCTTGTTTCAGACACCACCCAATATTTCACTTCAGATGGTTAAATCGTTACTTTTATTTTAATTGGATTAGAATAAAACCATTTATCTGTCGAAGACTTACCTCGAATCCTTACATAAAAATCATTGTCAAAATTTGTAATTTTGTAGTTCATGATAAGATAACCATCTTTTTCTATCCAGTCTTTTGAAGTAAATACTTTTGTCAATTTTGGTTTCCCAGAAATATTTGAGATGAGTTCAATTTTAGTTATTTCTTCATTAAATCTTACTTTAATAGATACCACAACAGGATCTCTATTTTTAATCTGTAACACTTCACCCATCATAACTCCACTCATCATCTCAGAGGAAACTGTAAACTCTAAATCTGTAATTATATCTCCATGGACACAATACATACAACCACGTCGCAATCCTTTTATTACACCTTCATAACTCTTTGTCGGACAAAAGACATATGTCTTTGAATATTCACCCGGATAATAATTAAAAAAAGGATTATGGAAATCACTTTCAACACGAATCCAGAAATTTCTCTCCTCACTTAAGAGAATATCCCAAGTACCACCAATTTCACCCACCATTGGATCATAACCATCAATTAAATCATATCCTGGAATATGAATCTTCTGATAGCCTGGTGCCCCTGCAAATCCTATAAATACATCCCCCACCTTATCATACGCTCTTAATTCTTCAATCGTGTAAAGGCCAATTCTACTAGGATGGTTTAGACTACAAATTGGTAATACTCCATTAGCCCTTTGAGAATTAAGCCATCTTAATCCTTCTATTGCATCATTAAGTTCTGTTTTACCAGAAACAAGACTATCATAGTTAAGCCTAAATTTTTTTATTATTTCATGTTCATTAGGGACATTGGTCACAAGTATAGTAGCATGTTCACCAGCAGGAATGTTCCATTCCATCCCATCAAAGATTACTATGTCAGGACAGGTAAATCTTGCATTTTTTATTGCTTGATAATAACTTAAAGTCCCAATTTCAGCCTCTCCATGAGGTGTAATTGCGATAAAGTCACAGCCAAAAAATTTTGCTTTTTTAACAATTTCTGTTTCAGGATAATCTCCCTCACTCATAACTGTATGCACATGTATATCTCCCATTAACCATACTCCTTTATCATACCAAGGTAATTTACTTTCTCCTCTTTGCCAATGCCTAATAAATAATTTTCCAGAGGCATAAGTGCAGACTGGAGGATTAATTCCATCATCAATTATACCATAAATATAGTAGTTTCCTTCTGAAATATCTGAAGTATTCCAAAGATAAATATTAGTATTTTCATCTTCGTCTATATTTTTGACTATTAAGGTTGCATTAAAGGTTCCGGTATTATCTTTGTTAAAGTAAAGGGCAATTTTTGCATTATTATCTGGATCACTATCATCCCAACTAATGATATAGGATTCATCTGCTTCTCCTCCTGGAGCAAAAGGAGTAATAATAGTCATAGATGGTTGGATGTTGGTTCCCATTACTTTTGTTACAAAAAGTATTCCCCCAATAATGATTATTATACTTAATAAATATCTACTTATTTTCATTTTATTTTCATTGAAAGTCTCTAAAGTTATAAAGTTATTATGTACATTCTACTAGTGCTCTGTCGCCATTCAAATGATTGATTGGCCGTTGTCCCCGCTGGCGGGGGTAGGGGGGTGGATTCTTCTATTTCAGATTTCATATTCCACCCCCTTAATCCCCCCGCCAGCGGGGCACATCAATTGAGTAGCGACAGAGCACTAGTGCACTCTCACATAAGTTTTTAATAGTCTGCTTCCTCTCCGACTCTCTGTTCTTGCTTCAGTGGCAGCCGCAACCTTTAGGTTGCGAAATGATCGCAGGCTGAAACCTGCGGCTACCAATCTATTAGAAATTTCTGTGACAGAGCACTAGTGCTCTGTCACTACTTAATTGATGGATAAAGTCGTTTCAGTTTAATCCTTGCATCTGGGGTCGTAAATTGCCAATCCACTTTAGCCCCTGCATCATTTCTTTCTGATTCCCAAGCCGCTACTTCTCTTTTCATCTCA
>JBFLYA010000233.1 GCA_040757115.1 bacterium
GGAGGAATTTGGTAATATCTTTGCTTCAAGTATTTTAACGCTGAAAGGAAAGAGATAATTTTACATTTTGATATGTAATTTTTATATTTGCTTTTTGCATTTTGATTTTTGGAGAATACCCGCTTAAAAACTACAGTTTCTTAATTTTGCAGAACTCTACAATTATCAGGCAAAGGAGGAAGAGATATGGAAGGTCACGGTGAGGTTATCAGTATTAGCTGGCAGATATTATTAGTCGAATTAGGTAGTTTCTTAATCTTGTTATTTTTTCTGGCAAAATTCCTTTTCAAACCGATTACTAATTTTTTAGAAAATCGCTCAAATCAGATAAAAACTACATTAGAAACCATAGAAACAGAAAAGCAAGATATTGAAAAGATAAAGCAAAATTATCAAAATGAAATAACTGAATTAAACAAAAAGACAAGCCAGATAATTCAAGAGGCAACTAAAGAAGGCGAAATTCAAAGGCAGAAAATAATTGCCCACTCTCAAAAAGAAGCAAATAAAATGGTAGAAAAGGCGGAACAATCCATTGAAAAAGAAAAGGAAAAAGCGATTAGTGAGATTAAAGCACAAGTAGCGGACATATCGATTCTCGCCGCCTCAAAAATCCTGGAACGCAGTATTGATGAATCAATAGCTCATCAGTTAATAGACGAGTTTATAGAAGAAATAGACCAGGAGAAGATACCTCAATGAAAAAACCCAATATTGTAGCAACTAAATATGCTGAGGCATTAATTAAAATTGCCAAACAGAAAGATGCCCTTAAAACCCAGGCAGAACAATTAGAACTAATGGTTAAGGTGCTTTTCTCCAATGAGAATCTGATGAAAATACTTGCTCATCCTGCTCTTACTTTAAAAAATAAGGAATCGTTATTAAAAGAGCTCTTCAGTCAATATTCTTTATCCAGTGACAGTCTAAATCTTCTTCTCCTTTTGCTCAAAAAAAATAGACTTCAATTACTCGAAGATATATCTTCAAAATACCAGCAATTCATTGATAGACTGCAAAATATATACCAGGTGGAGATTATCAGTGCAGTCCCTATGAAAAAAGCACAAGAGGAGCGGTTAATCGCAAAGTTATCAAATCTCTTACAGGCAAAGATAAAATTAAAGATTTCTATCAATCCAGAGATTTTAGGTGGACTTGTTTTACAAATAGGTGATAAAATAATTGATGGAAGTATCAGCAGACGGTTATTCATGTTACGAAGGGAATTAATTGGAAGAAGGTAGTATTAACGAATTTTACCACCATGGTAGAGGAGGATTAAAATGGCGGTATCACTAAAAAGAGGTAATCTGGCGAGAGATTTGGATATTCCGGAAACTATATCAGCCGCTACGGCAAGACAGATGTTTTACACCCTGCTTAAGAATGTAGAATATTCAAATCGTAGCTATATCTTGACCAGGGCAGGAAAACCTGTAGCTCGGATAGTCAATCTTAATGAATGGAAAGAGATTATGACTACCTTAGAAATTATGGTTGAGCCAGAGCACCAGGCAGAGTTAGATAAGGCCATCAGAGAGGTAAAAGAAGGTAAAATTCATTCCTTTGAGGAGGTATTTGGCCATAAACAATCAAATCTATAAGATAGAGTTCTCCTCTTTAGCCAGAAATGATATAAAAAAAATTCCAGGAGAGATTAAGGATAGATTGGAGAATCATTTGATAGATTTATCGTTCAATCCTTATCAAGGTTATAAACTATTGGGCAAATATAAAGGAAAAATGGCTTATGATTTCAGTTTCAGATATAGAGTCATCTATGGTATTGATAAGAAAGAAAAGGTTTTAACAGTCTATGAAGTATGGCATAGACAGAAGGATTATAAGAAATAAGGGGGAGATAAATTATGCCAGAAATAAAGGCAACAGAAATTAGTTCCATTATTAAAGACCAGATTGCAGGCTATGAAAAGGAACTAAAAACAGAAGAAGTAGGCACTGTTATTCAAGTGGGCGATGGAATAGCCAGGATATATGGTCTTGAAAATGCAATGGCTGGAGAATTAGTCGAATTCCCGGAGGCAGGTATTTACGGAATGGTGTTAAATCTTGAAGAAGATTGTGTGGGTGCTGTTATTTTAGGGGCAGATATTAATATCAAAGAAGGCTATCAGGCTAAATTGACCGGACGGGCAGTTGAAGTCCCTGTCGGCGAGGCATTGTGCGGACGGGTAGTAAATGCCCTCGGAGAAGCTATTGATGAAAAAGGACCTATTAAACCAACGGAATTCAGGGCAATTGAATCAAGAGCCCCTGGGGTAACCGAACGAGTCCCGGTCAAAGAACCTATCCAAACCGGCCTCAAAGCAATAGATGCAATGATTCCTATTGGTAGGGGACAACGCGAACTGATTATCAGTGATAGACAGCTGGGTAAAACGGCTATTTTAGTCGATACAATCCTTAATCAAAAAGATACAGATGTATATTGTATCTATGTGGCTATTGGACAAAAGCAATCCAGCGTGGCTCAGGTAGTTAAAGTATTAGAGGATTCTGGTGCAATGGATAAAACTATTATTGTTTCTGCCACCGCTAATGTACCTGTGTCATTACAATATATTGCCCCTTATTCGGGGTGTGCGATGGGAGAATATTTCCGGGATACAGGCAGACATGTCCTTGTTATCTATGATGATTTATCAAAACATGCTATTGCTTATCGCCAGATGTCTCTTTTGCTTCGCAGACCACCAGGTCGAGAGGCATACCCCGGTGATGTTTTTTATCTTCATTCCAGACTACTTGAGCGAGCGGCAAAGTTAAATAAGGAAAAAGGTGGCGGTTCACTTACGGCTCTACCAGTCATTGAAACCCAGGCCGGTGATGTCTCTGCCTATATCCCAACTAATGTTATTTCAATTACAGATGGCCAGATTTATTTAGAAGGTGGTTTATTTTATTCAGGGGTTAGACCGGCAATTAATGTGGGATTATCTGTCTCACGGGTTGGTTCTTCGGCTCAAACTAAAGCAATGCGTCAGGTAGCAGGTAAATTACGGCTTGACTTAGCTCAATACCGTGAATTAGCCGCCTTTGCCCAATTCTCATCGGACCTCGATAAAGCAACGCAAAATCTGCTATCTCGTGGAGAACGAATGGTAGAAATCCTTAAACAAGACCAATATCTACCTATGCCATTAGGAAAACAGGTAATGATTATCTATGCCGGCGTAAATGGATATCTTGATGACCTGCCAGTTAAAGAATGCTCTATTTTTGAAGAAGGATTTTTAAAATTTATGGATGAATATCA
This sequence comes from bacterium, assembly GCA_040757115.1. Classification (NCBI taxonomy): domain Bacteria; species bacterium. The sequence continues at coordinate 3,281 of JBFLYA010000233.1, forward strand.
TCCTCAAATAGGTAAAGAAATTGGAGAACAAAAAGTTCTATCTCAACCACTTGAGGACGGACTAAAAGCGGCTATTTTAGAATTCAAAGAAAAATTCGCTAAAGAAAAGGAAGAGCATGCCCATAAAGTATTAGGAGTAACGGTTTAAACTTGAGACTCTATTATGCCCAGGATAGAAATAACTGAAAAAATAATTAAATCACATGGTTTGACGATGGAAGAATATGATAGAATCTGTCAGATTCTCGGGCGTCAACCTAATTATACGGAGTTAGGTATATATTCGGTGATGTGGAGTGAACACTGTAGTTATAAAAGCTCGCGGGTAGTTTTAAAATCATTCCCAACACAAGCACCCTGGATTTTGCAAGGTCCTGGTGAAAATGCGGGAATAATTGATATTGGCGAAAATCTTGCTGTAGTGATGAAAATTGAAAGTCATAATCATCCCTCGGCTGTCGAACCTTATCAGGGTGCGGCAACCGGTGTCGGCGGCATCATTCGTGATATATTCACAATGGGCGCTCGACCACTTGCCCTTCTGGATTCACTTAGATTTGGTGAATTAAATCATCCCAGATGCCGATATTTGCTAAATGGGGTTGTTGCCGGAATTGCTGGCTATGGAAATTGTATTGGCATCCCAACGGTTGCTGGTGAGGTCTATTTTGAGGATACTTACAAAGAGAATCCATTAGTTAATGCGATGTGTGTTGGAATAATAAACCATAATGAGATTATTAAAGGAATAGCAACTGGTGAGGGAAATCCAATTATTTATGTTGGTTCTGCCACAGGTAGAGATGGACTGCATGGCGTAACCTTTGCCTCGCGTGAATTGACAGAGGAATCCTATGAAGATAGACCATCAGTTCAGGTGGGCGACCCATTTATGGAAAAACTATTGCTTGAAGCCTGCCTTGAACTGGCAAAAACAGGCTGTATCGTAGGTATGCAAGATATGGGTGGGGCAGGACTTACCTGCTCAACCTGCGAAATGGCTTCAAAAGGCAATAGCGGGATGGAAATAGAATTAAACAATGTTCCAAGACGAGAACAGGGAATGATTCCTTATGAAGTTATGCTTTCGGAATCTCAAGAAAGAATGCTTCTCTGTATCAAAAAAGGCACTGAAGATAAGGTTAAAGAGATATTTGAAAAATGGGACTTGCATGCCGTAGTCATTGGCAAGGTAACCGCAGATGGAATATTAAGGGTAAAAGATAATGGTCGGGTAGTGGCTGAGATTCCTGCGAAATCATTAGCCGAAGATGCCCCTATCTATCGCCGTCCACAACAAAAACCTGCTTATCTTGACAAAGTCCAAAATTTTGATACCGATAATCTCCCAAAATTAGATAATTATAATGAAATTTTACTTAAATTAATTACCTCACCAAATATTGGACTAAAAGAAAAGGTCTATGAACAATATGACCATATGGTCAGGACAAATACAGAGGTTTTACCCGGTAAAGGCGATGCGGCAGTCTTGAATATCAAAGGCACACAAAAGGCTATTGCTGTAACTTGCGATGGAAACGGTAGATATTGCTATCTTGACCCTTATGTGGGTGGGATGATTGCGGTGGCAGAGGCGGCAAGAAATGTTGTTTGTGTCGGCGCCAAACCTTTAGCCATTACAAATTGCCTCAATTTCGGTAACCCGGAAAAACCAGAGGTGATGTGGCAATTCCAGAAGGTTGTCGAAGGAATGATTCAAGCCTGCAATATACTTAATACCCCGGTCACAGGTGGCAATGTTAGCTTTTATAATGAAAGTGAAGATGTGGCTATTTATCCAACTCCAGTTATTGGGATGTTAGGAATTATTGATGGTTATCGTGGCTCAGGTATAGGATTTAAGGATGAAGATGATATTATTGTTTTATTAGGAGAAACTAAAGAAGAGTTAGGTGGCTCTGAGTATCTCAAGGTCCTTCATCATCAGGTCGCAGGCAAACCTCCAATGATAGATTTAGAATGGGAAAATAATATCCAGTCCACCTGCCTTGCCGCAATTCAACAGGGAATTATCAAATCTGCTCATGACTGTGCTGAGGGAGGATTAGCCATTGCCTTAGCTGAATGCTGTATCGTGGGTAATATTGGGGCTGAGATTACCCTGGATTCAGAATTCATTGAACCACATTATTTACTTTTTGCCGAATCTCAGTCCCGAATTATTCTCAGTTTAAAAAAGGAAAATTTAGATGACCTGGAAAAACTTGCCTCTTTATATCAGGTTACCTTTTCTATTCTGGGTAAGGTTAAACAAGGTCACTTGCGAATTAATAACTGGATAGATATTCGGCCATCTTTATTAGAATCGTCTTGGAAGAACTGGTTATAAGACTGGTAATTGGTAACTAATTAAGCGGTCAGCCATCAGTGGTCAGCATTTAACCACCTTTGTTAGTGAACAGCCAGAAGCGAGGCTAATTGCTTTTTCATAAATAGGTTCCTCTTTTGGGGAGAGCGATAGCAAGAAGAACTTTAATGTAAATATCAAAATGCAAATATCAAAATTACAATGCAAAATGCAAAAATAC
>JBFLYA010000234.1 GCA_040757115.1 bacterium
ATTTGTTGTTTTCCACAATCAATTTCTACCTATTTCTATAAATTTCAATCTATTTCTATTATCTTATCTCCATATCACTCTTATCTCCTTATCCCCTTTCTTACACTTTTGATATATAGCCTGAACAGTTACAAAAAACCCAACCTTCGCAATGATAAGATTGGGTTTTAATTTTTTCTTTCTTTCCCGCGAAAGTAATGCTCCATAATAGGTAATCGACCGGACTCATCATTTTTTAAATGATATTACCGTTGCGGGGCAGTGCCTTGAATCTCACAAGGACTTCCTTTACCTATCTGACTATTTTCTATTATTTATAGCATATCACTCATTGTTTGTCAACTAAAATTTTTAAATTTTTGTTGACAAGTTAGTTTATTTATGTTACCATTTGGTCGAAGTAAAATAAAACTGCTAATAGGCAAGATAATCTAAGGTTAGGCAAAAGGATAGAAAATGCCAAGGAAGATTAGGGAGCTCATAAGAGATTTACAAAAAGCAGGTTTTGTTGACAGAGGTGGCAAAGGAGATCATCGTAACTTTACTCATCCAAATGTCACGAAGCCGATTACTATTTCAGGGAAAGAAGGCGATGACGCAAAGCACTATCAAGAAAAAGCTGTCCGCCTTGCCATAGAGGAGGCTAAGAAATGAATGAAGAATCTAGATATGTAAAGATTGTGGAGTGGTCTGATGAAGATGGGTGCTTCATAGGCAGTTGTCCAGAGCTTTTCTACGGAGGGTGCCATGGAGATAATGAATACAGGGTTTTCGACGAGTTATGCCAGATTGTAGCAGAAACGATAAGAATTTATCGACAGGATGGTAAACCGCTACCTTCTCCACTTTCTGGTAGAGAGTTGGTGAATACACTCCAGAAGGTTGCCTAACCAGGCGTTGCAGTGGACAGCGGGGAACTGTGCCCTGATTGAAAGTTTTGTAAGCGTTCAGGTGGTGTAACAAAAGGAGATGTGGAGATTAAGGAGATAGGGAGATATTATTAAAAAAATTGAAATTAATAGAAACTAATAGAAATTTATGGAAATTTGTTGTTTTCCACAATCAATTTCTACCTATTTCTATAAATTTCAATCTATTTCTATTATCTTATCTCCATATCACTCTTATCTCCTTATCCCCTTTCTTACACTTTTGATATATAGCCTGAACGGTTACAAAGTTTTGTAGTATTTCAATGGGTAATTATGCTTACAAAGTTTATTGGATTATCACAGCCTACATTGCCAGAAGGCTGGCGGAAAGAGAAATCAATACGAAAAGATTTGTTTGAACTACCGCTCAAGGCAGATATGCATCTTGTGGGTCATAACCCATAATTGATCGTTAAGATAAGAATCTCAGGCAGGAAAGAGTCTATAGAGATGGCTCTGGCGCGTTGTATCAGCTGTTTCATGTGAGGCAGGATTGCACGCAGGAGCCATTTGGACAAGATATTGTAGTGTTGAGTAAGTTTTGCACGGCGTATCATCAGATTTCATAACCTGCAAACGGATAATTGGTAACTGGTAATTGGTTAAATAGTTTCGTCCTGAGCTCAGCCGGTAATTCCTCAGTTATCAGTGATAAAAACTAAATAGAAATTTTCTCTCGCAAAGACGCAAAGTTCGCAAAGATTATAATTTATTCCTTTGCGTTCTTTGCGCCTTAGCGAGAAATTTAATCTTTATGCCTTTCTCCCATCAATAACTGTCCGATTACCTCAGCCGAACGGTATTTAATTACCAGTTACCAATTACCAGTTACCAATCACCAGTTACCAGAATCGAATTCCGTGCGTTATTTGTTCAACACGACATTAGGACCTGGTTTTCTGGAGAGCATCTATCACAATGCCTTGAAGGTTGAGTTTGCAAGACAGAACATCATCTTTGAATCAGAAAAAGAAGTCAAGATATTCTATCAAGGTGTTGAGGTTGGGGTTCATAGACTTGATCTTTTTGTTGAAGATGAGATTGTGGTAGAGATTAAAACTGTTGAGGAGATAAGTGGGAAGTATTATAATCAGGTTAGAGCATACATTAGAGCAGTGGATAAAGAAATAGGGTTACTGGTAAATTTCGCAGACTCTAGGATTGATGTCCGAAGGCTAGAGCAAGAAAAAGTTTGAGCCATTTCTCCAATTCTCCTTTTTCCCCATTTCTCCTTGTTTACACTTCTAATGTATAGCCCTGAACGGTTACCAGGTTGAATTATTACAAAGGATTAAAAATCAGTGTTTCATCCGTGTTTATCTGTGGCTGAATAATTACGCGTAGTTTCACTGGACATTGAACAAATGACTCCATTAACCCAACTTACTTGCTTCTATATCCTGGGCATAATAATTGGGAACTTCATCGATATTCCTCTTTTTATTATTTTTATCGGGATAACTATCACTTTTCTCCTCACTTCCATCTTCTTTATAAAAAAATTCCATTTCCCAACCAATATCTTTCTCCTTTTAAGCATAATATCGATAGGAGTATTGCTTCATGAGGGACATTCAAGATTTTTGTATTCTAACTCCCTGAATAAGTATGTTGGACATAAAGTAGTTTTAATTGGCGATGTTGCACAACCAGTAGAAATAACCGAAGATAGGATAAATTTAATTATCCATACAGAAAAAGTTATAACGGATAAGGTGCTAAAAGTCAATGGGCTTGTTTTAGTAAATATTAAAAAAGAAAAGAAATGTAAATTTGAGTATGGCGATAAAGTCCAATTCAGGGGTAAATTAAAATTGTCCACTGGACTGCGAAATCCTTGTGGATTTGATTACCAGAAATATTTAGCCCGAAAGAAAATACACATAGTTGTCTGGATTTATGAGCAGAAAGAGATTGTCAAATTAGGGCGAGGGAAATTTAATCCTATTTTTATGTTTGCCTACAAAATCAGAGATAAGGCAAGCAGTGTCATTTATAAAATTTTACCTGATAAACCGTTTGCCTGCGCCTCTCTTTTAGATGGTGTTTTATTAGGAAAACGCTCCCAGTTACCTGATGAAGTTGAAGGTTGGTTCAGGGATACAGGAACAATTCATATCTTAGCCATATCTGGTTTCAATGTGGGATTAATTGGATTAATATTCTTTTTTATTTTTCATCGGTTGATTTGTTTGCCAAAACGCACATCGTCAATTTTTACGCTCTTTGTGCTCATTATTTTTGCTATTGTGACCGGGGCAAGTCCCTCGGTTGTCCGCGCCGTGATTATGGCTGGAACAATCATCATTGGTTTAATTATCGACCGGGAAACAAATATTTACCATAACCTCGCTTTAGCGGCATTACTTGTTTTATTACATAATCCCTTGACATTATTTGACATAGGATTCCAATTGTCTTTTGTTGCAGTTTTTAGTTTATTCTATTTTACCCCTTTTATTGAGCCAAAATTATGGTTTCTGCCAAAATATTTAGCCAAACTTATCGCTACCTCTGTTGCCGTCCAGATTGGTCTATCTCCTATCCTTATATTTTATTTTAATAAACTATCATTAATCACTGTTTTAGCCAACATAATTGTTGTCCCGTTAGTCAGCATCATATTAATTCTTGGTCTGGCAATAGCCTTTATCGGAATGATATTCATTCCGCTGGCTAATTTGATTGGCATAGCTACTTCCTACATCATTACAAGTTTGTTGGTCTGTGTCTTTTTCTTTGCCCGGATACCCTATGCTTATATTTATCTTGCTACCCCAACCTTTTTCGATATTGGTAGTTATTACCTTATCTTATGGGCAATAACCAGGCATAAAAGGATTGGGACAACAAAGGTTATTATTGGGATTTTAATCTTAATTAACATATTTTTATGGACCGGCGGGGTAGTAAAAAACTCATCCAGGATAATGAAGGTTACATTTCTGGATGTAGGTCAAGGAGATGCGATTTTCCTGGAGTTTCCTGAAGGCAGTAATATGCTCATAGATGGAGGACCATCGGGATTTTTTGATGCAGGCGAAAGGATTATTTTACCTTTCCTCACAAGTAAAGGGATATTAAATTTAGATGTCGTCATTGTCAGTCATAATGACATTGACCATTATGGTGGCTTATTGTCGGTACTCAAGAATTTTAAAGTCAGAAAGTTTGTTCTGAGTAATGGCATTGAAAACCAGGAATTATCCCGGATAATTAAAGAAAAAGGCATTTGTCATAAAGTGGTTAAAAGAGGTGACAAAATTAGCGGTTATCCAGGAATAGAAATTTATATCCTGCATCCTTCGGACATTATGGCTGAAAGTTCAGATAATAATAATTCAGTAGTAGTAAAAATATTGTTCAATAAAATAAGTTTTTTGTTTGCAGGAGATATTGAAAAAGAAGCACAAAAAAAATTATTGCCTTTTAAAGAAATGCTTTCTGCAATGGTATTGAAAATACCTCATCATGGAAGCAGAAATGCTTATTACTCAGAATTTATCACGGAAGTCAATCCAGAAATAGGCATAATACAGGTAGGTAGAGATAATAGATTTAATTTTCCCCATAAAGAAGTTATAGCAGGTTATGAAAAAATAGGAACTAAAATTTATCAAACAGATATTCATGGGGCGGTAACTGTTAAGACCGATGGGGAAAAAATTTGGGTAAAAACAATATATTTCCAGTAACCGTTCAGGTGGTAACTTACCGCAGAGACGCAGAGGAACAGAGAAGACATAGAAATAAAGTAACTATTCAGCCACTGATTAACACGGATTAGCACGGATAAAAAATAAAATCAGTGTTTCATCTGTGTCCATCTGTGGCTGAATAGTTATCAATAAATTTTAATTTTCTTCTCTGCGTCTCTGTGTCTCTGCGGTGAACGGTTACCACTTATTAATCGAAATTTGGTAACCGTTCAGGCTATATATCAAAAGTGTAAGAAAGGGGATAAGGAGATAAGAGTGATATGGAGATAAGATAATAGAAATAGATTGAAATTTATAGAAATAGGTAGAAATTGATTGTGGAAAACAACAAATTTCCATAAATTTCTATTAGTTTCTATTAATTTCAATTTTTTTAATAATATCTCCCTATCTCCTTAATCTCCACATCTCCTTTTGTTACACCACCTGAACGCTTACCTTTTTTCTTACTGGGCTTTGCTAAACTTATTGTATAACCAACCACATACCCAGAGGGTAATAAACCCATTTACAAACCCGTAGGCAAGACCAATGAGACTGCCAGGCCAATTAACACAGTATCCAATGTAGAACTTGCCTAACAATTCAAGATGGTTACCTCCAGCAGGTGGCGGGGAGATAAGTAAAACCCAGATGGTGGCGATAAAAACTGTTAGTCCCCATACGATACCGCCTGCTAATCCTAAGGCTACTTTATTTAGCTTCATTTTTTTCTCACCTCCTTTTTGCGACTGCATCATTTTTACATTACCACAATTCTTCAATAATGTCAACTTATTTTTTTCTTGCAATAATTTTATATGTGTGCTATACTACAAAGGAAGATGAAAATTAAGGGGCTCGGGACTCGGGAATAAAAGAATCCCCGAGTCCCGAGTCCCGATTTTCAGGGGAAACGCTCATGAACCGTGGGTTCACAAACGAGGATGAAAATAGTAGGTAGGAGATAGAAGGGGGGAAGGAGATAGGCGTGAGGAGTGATGTTTTCTTTACTTTCTACTTTCTACTCTCTACTTTCTACTTCCTTATTTTCAGGAGAGAATAAATGACTGGAACAGAAATTCGCACAAAATTCTTAGATTATTTTAGCGCACTTGACCATACGATTAAAACAAGTGCCTCGCTGGTGCCGACTGACCCAACGGTTTTATTTACAATTGCCGGGATGGTACCGTTTA
>JBFLYA010000235.1 GCA_040757115.1 bacterium
TAATATATATTTAGCCATAGGGATATCAGAGTTTTACGGGCAAGATATAGAAGAGATTGGAAGTCCTGCTATTCCTATCGTAGTAAGAGAATTTGCTAATAGGAGAAATTGGAAGACAAGATTCTATTTAGGAAGCTTACTTGAAAGGTTGGTAGAAATCAGGGATAAAGAAGGATATTTTCTTAGACACAATACTCATACTGAATACAGTAACAATGTAGCTCAAGTTTTAGGGAAGATATTAGAGAATAAGAGGGAAAATATGTGGATAAGATGTGGAGCAGCAAAGGGGTTAATTGCAGGAGGAGATAAGGCTATTGAACCTCTGGTAAGGGTATTAAGAACTATTCCTTTAGTAGATGATGAAAAGTCTAATCAAAAAGATAAGATGAGAAAGAATTTCTGTGGTAGGGAGCATTTCTGTCGTAGTGTATTGTATTCATTAGGAAATTTATTAGAAAACTCAGAGGATAAAAGATTAATAGAAGAGGCAATAGATGCAATAAAGGATAAATTATATGATAAGAGCTTGAACTCGATGATGGGAATAAGTGTTATAGGTGCGTTGGGAGGGGGGTATTTAGTAAAAGAGCAAGAGATATATTAATAGATGCGTTAAAGAATCATGAATATGGACATATCAAAACACAAGTTCCAGGAGCTTTGGGATTTGTATATAATCGTATTACAGACGAGGATGAAAAAGAGAGAATAGTGGATGCATTAATAGAGGCAGCCACAGGAGGTTCATTAGAGGTTGAAGGATTTAGTGGTATAATACCAGGTCATAGGAATATATTTGCTATTGAGATCTTAGGTAAGATAAAGGCGAAAAAGGCGGTTGAACCATTGATAGAGGCGTTGAAGGATGAAAATGAACAGGTTCGAAGGGATACAGCAAGAGCATTAGCTAATATAGGTGATAAAAGAGTAGTGGAACCACTAATAGAATCTTTTAGAAGAGAAGAAAGTTGGGGTTGTAAAAGAATTATCGCATGGCAATTAGCTAAATTAGATGATAAAAGAGTAATTGAACCATTAGAAGAAGCTTTATCTGACCCAAAGAATGAAAAGATTAAAGGAGACTTAGCACTTGCATTAGGCAACATTGGAGATAAAAAGACGGTTGATTTGTTAATAGAGGTATTGGATGATGCAATAAAGGATAAGGATGAAATGGTAACATATGGTTGTTCTTTTGCACTATGTAAAATAGGGGATGAAAAGGCAATTCCATATGTAGAAAAGGCATTAAGGGAAGGAACATGGGATTATCACAAGGATTGGGTAGCAAAAGAATTAAAAAAATTAAAAGGCAAAGATTAATAAATATTAATCCTTGCCTAAAAAGAGGAGGATATCAAAAATGGTTAAAAAAGTATCTTTATTAGGGTTGATTGGGTTATTGTTAGTAGTAGGAACTTCTGGCTATGCAGAGGTAAAACCAACATGGGAAATAGGGGATGCGGTATTTAGGCCCTTGCGTTTACCTCTTGTTGGGGGCTTTGGACATACTGGAATATACTGTTGTAGTCAGTCGGATAACAATAAGGTTAGTATTGGCACTGAATCCCCTTATCCCATTCAGATTACGGATAGTGATCTTAAGCATTCAATGATTCAAGGAAATGAAAAGGAGCCACCTCCTCCTTATAAGCCAGTGGATTTTGTTCCTTTAGAGTATGTCCTCCATGGAATGATGCCCTATGGTGCGTATAATAACGGGGGTTTAAGTGCTTACCAGCGGAGAAAGATTGTTGCAACCGCTTATTTACAAGCAGTGAAGGGAGATTGTGTGTATGAAGAGAAGAATCCAAATAGAATAAAATATCCTGCAACTAATGAAAATGGATGGAGAGGTTCTTTTAGATGTGATGGGTTTGTAGAATATTGCTATGAGCAGGTTAAACCAGGAGGGTTCTTTACTGATAGTGATGAGAAAGAGTGTTGGTCGAAGTTGTTGGATTTAAAATATGCTTACGGGATATGGCCTAAATTTTATCCAACCGCATTAATGAAAAAGATGAAGAAAGCAGAAGCCAACCTCCCTGAGATAAAGAAGACGGAACTGTATAAAGATGGAAAGCCCCTTCTAGAGATATTTCCTTGGAGTAAAGTCACAGGAGCAATTGAGATTAAAGTGAAGGTAATGGATGGAGCAAGTGGCTCTGGAATTGATCGAGTAGAATTCTATTATACTGACCAAATATTAATTAACTTAATTGATAAAAAAGATGAAGATAAAGATGATGAAGGGATAATGGAAGAATATAGTTGTAATTGGGATGTCAGTAGTATTTCTCAATATCCTATGTGGCGGGCCTACGCTCGAGTATATGATCGTGCAGGAAATATGAGTGAAGGGGAAAAATTTGTAATTGGTAATTCTTATGATATTACTGATGGCTTTTTTGTTATCATCGACCATACACCACCCCAGGTAGCCAGTACCACTCCTTCAAATGGGGATACGAAGATATATCTTGGTAAAAAGATCAGAGTTACCTTCTCTGAAGAGATGGCGACGGAAACGATTAATTCGGATACAATCCTGGTTAATAATGGTGCTATTGTTGGCTCGGTAACTTATGCTGAAGATTTAAGGACGGCTTTTTTTGTGCCTGATGAGGCTTTAGAAACAGTGTAAGTAAGGGAAAATGGGAAATTTTTGTTGACTTGATTGATGATTAAGGAGTATAATATTTGTAATATGAAAAAAAGAGAATGGTTAGGGGTTAGTTTAATACTGGTAATTAGTTCTCTGATGCTTGGGTGTATCCAAGGAAGTAAGAAGTTAGAAGTTGGAAGTAGAGAGGTAAAGGAAGAAAAAGTAGTCCAATCTCAGGTAAAATTAGATACAAAAACACCAGCATCTAACAAAGAACAAATAAAGGTAGAGTCAGAAAAAACAGCTCAATATGTTGAGTCTGGATTATCAAAAGAAGAGAGAAAAAAGATTAGGAAGAGAATATTGGGAATTGTTGATAAATTTGAGAAACTTTCTACAAGTGAAATAATAGAAGAGCGGTTAAAGAAAGGTGTGCCAATACCAGAAGAAAAAGCAGAGAAAGAAGCAGTAGAAATAGAGCAAATGTTGAACGAGCTGATAAGTCTTGGGAAAACAAATATCTCCCCTTTGATAGAAGTAATCAAAGATAAAAAGAGAAATGCAACATTTCGAGCGGGCTTAATACAAATAGTCGCCAGTCAGATAAAAGATAAAAGGATGATTAACCCTTTGATAGATATTGCTAAAGATATGAAAGAGGATATAGAGGTTCGCAATACAGCAGCCTCTGCGTTGAAAGAATGGTTTGGCGAAGAAGCACCTGAGGTTAAAGTTAGCGAAAAGGAGATAAAAAAGATTGAGCAGAAGGTGAGGAAGATAATTGATAGTATAGATAGGAAGTGTAAAATGATAGAGGAAGTGGGGAAGAAGAGGGACTATGATGATCCATTCTGTGACACAATGATATTGGATTTGATGATAGCAAGAGATATAGAGAGCCTGACGACAATAAGTAGAGAAGGAGCACCATTCATGATAGAAGCAATGAAGGATAAAAATAGACATTGGTATTGTAGAATGCAGGTGTTTATGATACTAATAATAGATAGTAAGGATAAGAGGGCAACTAAGCCAGCAATGGAGATATTAAGGGATAGAGGTGAAAATAGTAGGTTTCGAGGTGCGATAGTGTGTACATTATCTAGTAATGGTTTTGTTAAAACTGAAGATATACTGGGAGTATTAAAGGATGAGAGAGATGGTTGGGTTCGAACTGAAATAATAAGAGGGTTAGGGTTTCTAGGAGATGAAAAAGCGATAGAGTCATTAGTAGAGGCATTAGATGATAAGGATGAGTTAGTGGCAGTAACCGCTGTTCGGGGATTAGGAGAGATAGGTGGAGAAAAGGTAGTAGAGCCGTTAATAAATGCTTTAAAGAACAATAGACATGCGTTAGTTCGAGCAAATGCATCTAATGCTTTAGCTAATACGAAGAGTAAGCGGGTAATTAAGCCGTTGATAGAGAACTTAAAAAAAGGTGATATGTTTGCCGCTAAAGCTTTAGGGGAGTTAGGGAAAGAGATAACAGGTGAGGATAAAGATAGGATAGTGGAGGCGCTGATTAATAATGGATTAGAAATATACAAAAAGTATCCTGATTGGTTGACATGGAGTGCTGCTACCAATGCTTTGGGCGAGATAGGAGATAAAAGAGCAGTTGAGCCATTATTGGAAGCACTTCAAAGTGAAGCAGTAATTAAGAGGCATCCTGAGTGTATAATAGAAGCATTAGGTAAAATAGGTGATGAAAGAGCAATTGAACCTTTAGAAAAGGCATTAAAAGATGAAAGATATAAAAATGCAAAGAATAATTTAATTTATGTACTACAGAAACTTACAGGTAAAAAATACAAGTAATTAATTTCTAATACTTTTGCAAAATGAAGGTTAGTCGTCATTGCGGGGAGCGAAACGACAGAGTAATCTTGCTGTCTTCTAACTACTGAGAGATTGCTTCACTATCGCTCGCAATGATAAATTATCCTATTTTGCATAAATCTAATAATTTCTTTAAAAGGAGGTAAAAGATATGTATAAGTTAAGTAAAAGCAAGGTATTAGGATTAACCATCTTTGTAATATTAATAGCCAGAGGGGATTTGTTTGCCAAGACAATTCCAGATTGTGAGATAGGAGATGCTGTATTCAGATATAAGCAATACGAAGATATCTTAGGAGTAGGATTCCACCATGCCGGGATTTACTTTTGCTCACATTCTAAAGGTGATGAGGTCTATGTTCAAACAGAAGATCCATATTACATCAAAATTACAGGTTCTGACCTTCAACATAGTGTAATTGAGGCAGTTGGATATGGTGGTCCAATAAGTTGCCAACCATTTGTTGAAAGGTATATTATCTACCCCGGTGGGTATAAAGGGGCATATAATAGTGGTACTTTGGATGCTTACAAACGCAGGAAGATCATTGCCGCTGCATGGGAGCAGAAAGGGAAAAAATATGCTACTGGAAATCCAAGACATCCGTTCAATGAGAAACCAACAGACATTAAGTCTCCTGGCAACTCCTTTAGATGTGATGGCTTGGTAGAGTATTGTTATGAGGTAATACAATATCGAGGTATAGATAGTGGAGGGAATCCCTGTGATAATTATGGTTTCTTCTCATCATGGGAGGAGAAGAATTGTTGGTTTTTTGGAATACCGGGGATAATCCACGCTGTATCAGCTGCTTTCTTCGTTAAAAAAGATGCATTTTACCCTAAGGCATTATTGGCAAGGATGAAAAAGGCATCAGGAAAGCAACTTAGTACTTCCCCTCAAATCTTTAGTTTTGATTTGTATAAAGATGGAAAAGAGATTGCAGAAGGTGGGTTGCTTAAAAAGAATGATGTCGTGACTGTCAAAACTTTTGTTACTGATGGAGATAAAGGCTCTGGTATCGATCGAGTAGAGCTTTATTATCAGGAAGTCTATGGACAATTACTTGGTAAAGGGACTCTTACTTTAATTACTACTTTAGATGATGATGAAGATATTGGAAAAGAATCCAGCTATGATTGGACTGTACCTTCAACTACTATTACATTTTTAGATTGTGAAGTATCTGCTGTGGCTTATGATAGAACAGGAAACACAATCAGAACGGTGTAAGTAAGGGAAAATGGGAAAAAGGGAAATTTTTTTGTTGACTTGTCTAAAATAAAAGAGTATAATGGTAATATCATGGAATTAGTAATCAGTAAGCGGTTGTATTTAGTCTTTAGTGGATTATTGATACTGTTGGT
>JBFLYA010000236.1 GCA_040757115.1 bacterium
TGTGGAAAACAACAAATTTCCATAAATTTCTATTAGTTTCTATTAATTTCAATTTTTTTAATAATATCTCCCTATCTCCTTAATCTCCACATCTCCTTTTGTTACACCACCTGAACGCTTACAAAAATCTGCGTCATACGAACTTTGGAACTTGGAATTTGGAATTTATTTGGTATTTGGTGCTTGTAATTTGGAATTTCTGCTTGGATGCTTACAATCCGTCCAGTAAAAGATATGGGTAAAGATTAAATATTTTGCTGGGGATGTATTCTTGTGGTTTATATTTCCCAAAATTTCCATTTCTTAAATTCGGGCATAACCGCATAATTAGTCATATCCAGATGAAGTGGGGTAATCGAGATTTTACCTTCTTTAATTGCTCTAACATCTGTTCCTTCCGCCCCTTCTTCATCCATAACACATTTACTGCCAATCCAGTAATAAACCTTTCCTCTTGGGTCAGTTCTTTTAATTAATTCTTCCTGATATGTGCGTTTTCCCAGATGGGTAATAGATACACCTTTAATTTCTTCTTCAGATAAATTAGGCACATTGATATTTAAGAAAGTATGAGATGGTAGCCCGTGTTTTAAGATAAGGTTAGCAATTTTGCAAGCAAATTTTCCTGCAAAATCAAATTTTAGGTCTTTATAATCGCCCATTGAAATAGAAAAAGAAGGTATATTTAAAAGTGTTCCTTCCATAGCCGCAGAAATCGTGCCTGAGTAGGTTACATCCTCACCTAAATTAGGACCTGGGTTAATGCCAGAGACGATTAAATCGGGTCTTTTGGGTAAAATACCTAAAACACTGATATTGATACAATCCGCGGGTGTTCCATCCGTTACAAAGGTATCTTCATCAATCTCGTCAACACGGATAGGATGCGTTAAGGTCAATGAATGTCCTGATGCACTCCTTTCACGGTCAGGGGCAATAATCGTTACTTTACCCACCTTGCTTAAACTCTCTCGTAAAATATGTAATCCTTGTGCCTTTATCCCATCATCATTAGTCAGTAATATGTTCATCTAATCTTTAAATATACCATATTGAACTTCCTATGTCAATAAATTTTCTCTTGACGAAGTAATAATTTTGTGATATAGTTATAATCAATAATTATTTAACCAATTACTATATGGCTTCACGAAATTAAAAACAAGTAACTAACTACCATTCACCAGTTACCAATTGCCAAAAATAAGGAGAGATGATGAAATTTAAAAATGGAATTTATCCAAAATTAACTGATTTAATTGACCGTTCTACACTTAAAGAAATTCAAGATAGTTTAGCTCAAACATTTGAAACAGGTGTAGTAATTATAGATAGAAAAGATAAACTGCATATTCCATTGGGTAGCGTGAATAAATTTTGTATGTGTATTAAAGGAACTAAAGAAGGCAAAAAAAGATGCAGTGAATTTTTAGATAAAATAAAAGAGATAGATAAACCCAAAGAATTAATTTGTCCAATGGGCTTATCGTGTCTGGTTACCCCAATAATCACTGATGAAGTCTTGATAGGATGGATAGTTGTAGAAGGATTACTTACTTCTCGTTCAAAGGTTTCATCTCTGGTTAAAAAATTACCTTCTGAATTTGATATTGCCAGACTAACTTCTGTTTTAAAAAGAATGAGTGTTCTTTCTAAAAAGAATATTGAGGCACGAAAGACACATCTTTTTTCCATTATTCATCTAATATCTACCTTGTGTCACCGAAAGTATCAACTGGATAAAAGAAACATAGAACTTTCAGGATTATTTGAGATAAACAAAACTATTATTTCAACGATGGATTTAAGAAAGGTGCTTATGTCCATAGTCAATGCCGCGGCTACAACTATGGGTTTGAAAAAATGTGCCGTTAGATTGTTAGATGAAAAAGGTAAAGCACTTGTTATGACCACTTCTTGTGGATTAAGTAAGGAGTATCTTAAAAAAACAGAGGTTCTGGTAGGAAAGAGTATTGTAGGAAGGGTTGTTAAGGAGAAAAAACCTATATTTGTCAGCAATACTCAGGAAGATAAACGACTTGAAGACCCATCTAGAACACGGAAAGAAAATATTGCCTCATTACTTTCTGTGCCGTTAATCTTTCAAAATAGAGTGTTAGGAACAATCACTGTTTATTCCAGCCAAATACATAAATTTACAGATGATGAAATTGATGTTCTCTCTAACTTAGCCGACCAGGCGGCGATTGCTATTGAAAATATACGATTATTTGTGTTGAGAAGTGAAGGAATAATTAGTATCACCCAGTCATTAGGAGAAACGATTGAGGCAAAGGATACCTATACAAAAGGGCATTGTGAAAATGTGGCAAATTATGCCGTAGCTATTGCCAATAATTTAGGATTACCTGAAGACCACTTAAATGATATTTACCTGGCGGGATTGTTTCATGATATAGGCAAAATTGGTGTAAGCGAAAAGATACTTTTGAAACCAGGTCCATTAACATTAGAAGAATTTAATGATATGAAAAAACATCCAACGATTAGTGTCAATATTTTATCTCCAATAGACTTTAATAAAGAAATCCTTTCTGTTGTTCATCAACATCATGAACGAGTAGATGGTAAAGGGTATCCATATGGTATTTTTGATATTACTTTAGGTGCTCGAATAATAGAAATAGCCGATGCCTATGATGCAATGACATCTGATAGACCATACCGTAAAGCATTATCTAAATCTGATGCAATAATGGAATTGAAAAGATGTGCCGGAATGCAATTTGACCCGAAAATAGTTGAGGTATTTATAAAAATATTGGAGGAGGAAAAAGAAAGTCAATAGTGATACCCTATCTTTACACTAATTCCTTACCCATAGTTGCCAGACTTAAGGAGCTATATTTTACACCTCTTGTTGATTTTAACTGATGTGCCAAATTTTCAATTTCATCAGATTTTCCTTTGACAACGACTATCTCCAGACAATTATCATGGTCAAGATGGATATGCTGGGTAGAAATAATCAGATGGTGAAAATTATGTTGGATGTCCATTAAGGTATTCACCAGCTCTCGCTGGTGATGGTCATAAACAAGGGTAATTGTTCCTGCAATTTCTTTTCCTGCTACCCATTCCTTTTTTACCAAACTTTCCCGAATCAAATCACGAATAGCCTCAGAACGATTGGTGTAATTTTGGGAATGGATAAGTTTATCAAACCTTTCCAGAAGTTTTTTATCCAGAGAAACTCCAAACCGAATTAATTCACTCATTGAATACCCTCCTTTTTTTTCACCGCAGAGACGCAGAGAACGCAGAGAGAGAGATTATATTTTTCTGTGACCTCCGCGCCTCTGCGGTGCATTACCCCTTAATCTGGAAATGTGCCAGGTTCAATTCACAATTGAAGATATCCTCCCTTTTTAAGATGTGTGTAGGCTAAGGCAGTGGCTTTTCTGCCTCGTGGTGTGCGGTTGAGGAAACCAATCTGGATTAGAAATGGCTCATAAATATCTTCAATCGTAGAAACATCCTCGCTTACCGCCACGGTTAAGGTATTAAGTCCAACAGGACCTCCACCGAATTTATCAATCAATGTCTCCATAATTTTGCGGTCCATATTATCCAGACCTATTTCATCTATTTCAAATGCAGATAGGGCTATATCTGCTATTTGTTTGGTAATTTTACCTTCGCCTTTTACCTCTGCATAGTCTCGTATTCTTTTCAGGAGTCGATTAGCCACCCTTGGCGTTCTCCGACTGCGTTTGGCAATTTCCCAGCTGGCTTCTTCCTCTATTTCAATCCCTAAAATCTTTGAAGAACGATTGATTATCTTAAACATATCTTCTTCTTCATAAAATTCTAAGCGATTAACCACGCCAAATCTATCCCGAAGTGGTGAGGTTAGTTGTCCTGCCTTTGTTGTGGCACCGACTAAGGTAAATCTGGGTAAATCAAGTTTTATTGACCTGGCAGAAGGTCCTTTGCCAATCATAATATCTAATTTAAAATCTTCCATAGCTAAATATAGCAATTCTTCTACGGTTCGATTTATTCGATGAATCTCATCAATAAACAATACATCTTGTTCTGCAAGGTTAGTCAAGATAGCGGCAAGGTCACCGGGTCTTTCTAAAATAGGTCCTGAGGTCGTTTTGATATTTGTGCCCAGTTCGTGAGCAATAATATATGCCAATGTCGTCTTCCCCAATCCTGGCGGACCATAGAGCAAGATATGGTCAAGAGATTCCTTTCTCTTTAAAGCCGCTTGAATAAAAATAGACAAATTCTCTTTAATCTTATCCTGCCCAACAAATTCAGCCATCTCCGCTGGACGAAGACTTTGTTCAATCTCTTTATCTTCAAAAGTTAATGTTGGAATAGTTAATCGTTCTTCGGTCATATTAATCTCCTGTATTTGTTATTTGGAATGCGGAATTAATTTTTTTAGTTCGGTATTCCTACTTCTCACTTCCGCATTCATTAATTGGCATAAATGATTTTATCAGGAATTTCATTTTATGTCAACAAAATTTCTATCCGCTTACCCCTTAGTAAAAAATGTCTTGACTTTTTAATGTTTTTCATGGTATATTTTAAACTAATTTTGTAACCGTTTAGATAGTAATTCACCGCAGAGACGCAAGAGTTTACAGAGAAGACATAGAAATAAATCAATTTTTCCCTCTTGAGAGGGGGTAGAAGTCTGTTTTTCTCTGCGTCTCTGTATCTGTGCGGTGAACGGTTACGACGAAAACACTAAATACATACAATCGTCCTCTTACCTTTTTTGAGGTATTTATGAAAACTATTGGACTTCATATTTGCTGTGGAATATGTGGAGGTGGGGTTGTAGAAAGATTAAGAGAAGAAAGGTTTAAAGTAATCGGATTTTTTTATAACCCGAACATTTATCCAGAACAAGAGTATAAAAGGCGTCTTGAAGTCGCCCAACAAGTCTCCCAAATCCTTGATTTTGAATTGATAGAAGGCGAGTATGATAAGGATAATTGGGTTAAACTTACTGAAAACTTAAAGGATGAACCTGAAGGGGGAAAAAGATGTGAGGTATGTTTCTGGATAAGGCTAAATGCAACTTTTAAAAAATTTAGAGAATTAAACATTCCATATTTCGCAACAACCTTAACTGTAAGTCCACATAAAAATAGTGTGCTGATAAATAAAATAGGACGGGATTTGGGTGGTGAAGCCTTTCTTGAGCGTGATTTCAAGAAAAAGGAAGGGAGTAAATTAGCGATGAATTTTGCTAAACAACATAATCTCTATCGCCAGAATTACTGTGGCTGTATGTATAGTATAAAGGAGGTAAGCGTTCAGCAGTCAGCCATCAGTTGTCAGCATGTAGCCATCTTTTAGCTAAAAAAGCAAACTAATTATCGGGGCTCGGGACTCGGGACTCGGGGCTCGGGGCTCGGGACTCGGGGCTCGGGACTCGGGGCTCGGGACTCGGGAATAAAAGAATTCCTTAACCCTTAAATCCGAACCCCGAACCCCGATTTTCAGGGGAAACGGACATGAGCCAGGGCTCACAAAGGGCAATGAAAATGGGAGAAGGACAACCCCCTAACCCCCTTTATTAAGGGGGAATATGTGTTCTAAACCAGAGGATACGAGTCTGTGGATACTATACTAATTCGCTAATCTCTAATTCACTAATTCGCTATTTTCAGGGGAAACGCTCATGAGTCTGCGACTCACAAAGTCTTATGGTGAAATGTCAAGTAAAAAATTAAGTTTTTTTAAAAATATTTTTCTTGACTTATATCCCTAAAAAGGCACAAAAATAGTATGTTCGGATA
>JBFLYA010000237.1 GCA_040757115.1 bacterium
TAGTTTATGGTTTATAGTTTATAGTTTATGGTGTATAGTTTATAGTTTATGGTTTATAGTTTATGGTTTATAGTTTATAGTCTATAGTCCTTCAACTATAAACTATCAACTATAAACTATCAACTATCTACTACCTTTCAGCGTTAAAATACTTGAAGCAAAGATATTACCAAATTCCTCCAACTTTTTGAGAAACCAAACTACTTCCTTTTTGAAATTTGATTTGTAATTTTGCATTTTGATATTTATATTTGATATTTAATATTTGATATTTATTTGTTGTCTCCCCCAAATCCTATTTTGCAGAACCCTATTCTTGTTCCTTTATTTTTTTTCCTTCCTTGTTACCATAACTTCATCTATTATTCCGTATTCTTTTGCCTGTTCGGCAGACATAAAGAAATCGCGGTCAGTATCTCTTTCTATTCTTTCTAAAGGTTGATGTGTATGTTTTTCTAATATTTTATTTAATATTTCCCGCATTCTAATAATCTCGCGAGCTTGAATATCAATATCCGTTGCCTGTCCTTGAACACCACCCAGTGGTTGATGAATCATAATTCTGGCATGAGGTAAAGCATAGCGTTTACCTTTTGTGCCTGCGGCTAAAAGTAAGGCGCCCATACTTGCCGCCTGTCCAATACATATCGTGGCAATATCTGATTTAATATACTGCATCGTATCATAAATTGCCAGTCCTGCAGTGACTACTCCTCCTGGATTATTAACATATAAGTTTATTTCCTTGTCAGGATTATCCGCTTCAAGGAAAAGAAGTTGGGCAATGATTAGATTAGCCACATCATCATCAATTAATGAGCCAATAAAAATTATTCGTTCTTTTAAAAGTCGCGAAAATATATCATACCCTCGCTCTCCTCGATTACTTTGTTCTACCACCATTGGAACTAAAGCCATTGTTTATTTCCTCCTTTTTTCCTCACATTTTTTAATATCGGCAATTTCGAGTAAAAAATTAAGTGTTTTTTGCATTCTCAATTCTTCCATCAGAATTGCCTTTTGTTGGTTATCTTCAAGATATTCTTTTATCTTTTGTGGTTGTGTTCTAAAATTATCTTTTACCAGGATTTCATATTCTTCATTTTCTATTTTAATATTTTCCTTTTGTGCGATTGCATCTAAAATCAAATATTTCTTTACCCGCTCCATCGCCTGGGGCCTGAATTCATCCCGACAATCCTCAATAGTCATATTTTTCTTTTTAAGATAATCATTAAGTTCAAATCCTTGTGATTGTAAATTATTATGGAGGTTAACCACCAGATAATCAATTTCTCTTTCTACTAATACCTTAGGTAGAGGGAAAGAGTGTTGTGAAATTAAAAGTGTTGTAAGTTCGTCTTTTAATTTTTCTGTTGACTCAAGTTCTGCGGCTTCAATAAGGTCTTTTTTAAATGCCTCTTTTAATTCTTTAATCGTATCAAATTGACCCAAATCTTTAGCAAATTCATCATCTAAAACTGGTAATTTTCTTTCTTTGACTTCATTAATTTTTACCTTAAATGTTACCTTTTGTCCCGCCATATTAGGGTCAGAGTATTCTTTTGATAACTTAATTTTAAAGGTTTTTTCCTTACCTTTTTTGAGACCAAATAATTGTTGTTCAAACTCTTGAGGGAAGATTTTTTTACCCACCTCTAATAAAAAATCTTTGTGACTTCCATCAGGCAGTGGTTTGTTATCCTTGAAACTCTCAAAATCAAAAATAACAATGCTCTTTTTCCCAATAGGTTTTTCCACTACCTCTATTGGTGCATATTTTTCCTGGAGTCTGTGGAGTCCATCATCCACATCTTTATCCGTAATATTGGTCACCTTTTTGGTAAGTGGAATTCCATGGTAAGTTGTAAGTTCAATTTCAGGTAATACTTCTACTTTCGCTACAAAAGAAAACGGTTCATCTTTCTTGATATAATTGACCTCTTCTATCTTTGCCTGGGAAATTATCCGGATATTTTTTTCTTTTATTGCTTGTAGATAGCGATTAGAAATAAGGTTTCCTATAACTTCTTTTTCTACCGCTGGGCCGTATCGTGTTTCTAAAACCTGACGAGGCACTTTACCTTTTCTAAAACCTTGAAGTTTAGCCGTTTGAGTTAATTTCTGATATTTTTTATCAAATTCTTGCTCAAGTTCTTCCTTAGAAACTGTAATTTTTAATGTTAATTCACATTCATTGTGGTCAATTGTTTCTAGTTCCATTTATCCTATCATCCCTAATTCATATAATATGATACTTTCTGTAACAATACTTGCGGATTCACATCTCAGAATATTTGCCCCAAGTGATACAGGAATAATTCCTTTAATTTGGACTGCGGTTATTTCCTCCTCAGTAAATCCTCCTTCTGGACCAACAAAAACAGCAATCTTTTTTAGTAAGGTAACATCCCTATTGAGAAAAACTTCTCGTAAGGGTGTTTTTGCATTCTCATATAAAATTAACCCTAAATCAACTTCTTTTATTAACTCTAATGAGGTTTTGAGATTAGTTACAGGATAAATTATAGGGATTATACATCGTTGACATTGAGATGAGGAGGCTTTAGCTATTTTTTGCCACCGTGTGAGTTTTGTCGATTCGTTTTTTAAATTTATCAATGACCTTTGTGTTTTAACTGGAATTATTCTTGTTACACCCAATTCAGTGGATTTACTTATTATCAAATCCATCCTGGCTATTCTGGGTAGTGCCTGAAGTAATGTTAATTCTACTTTTTGCGGTGGATGGATAATTTTTTCAACAATGTTAGTTTTAACTTTATCCGCGGCAATCGAAGTAATCGTTGCGTGATATTCATTTCCCAAACCATCTAACGCAATAATCTTATCTTTTTCTTTTAGCCGAAGGACATTTTTGAGATGATGAATATCATCTTTATCCACAATATCAACATTATTTTTAACTATACTTTCAGGATTGACAAAAAACCTGCGATGCATCATTCTACTAATTCAATTAAAGACATCTCTGCTCCATCACCGATTCTTTTGCCAACTTTCAGTATTCTCGTGTATCCTCCATTTCGATTCTGGAATCTTGGTCCAATAACTTCAAATAATTTTTTCCCTACATCTTTACTTTTAACATAAGTCAGTACTTGTCTTCTTGAATGTAGGTCGCCGATTTTTGTCAGAGAGATTAATTTATCTGCTAACCCGGTTAATTCCTTTGTTTTGGCTGAAGTTGTTGCAATCTTCCCATGTCGAAATAATTCGGTGACAAGATTATTTAACAGAGCCTTTTTATGGCTTATGGTGCGATTAAGTTTTCTACCTTTTTTTAAATGACGCAATTGTATTTCACACTCCTTATCTTTGGTAGGCTAAATAGTTACTATTTCTTATTATTTTCTAATAAATGGTCTATATCTTTCATTCCTAATGAAACTCCATAAGTGGCTAATTTATTTTTTATTTCTGTGAGTGATTTTTTACCGAAATTTCGAGTTTTTAACATATCATTTTCGGTTTTTTTAACCAATTCACCTAATATTTTAATATTAGCGGCTTTAAGGCAATTAGACGACCTGACTGATAATTCTAATTCTTCGATGTTCATTTTTAAAATATTCTTTAATCTTTCAGTTTCTTTATCCACTATTGGTTCTTCAGATTTGTCTTCTTCCTCCTTAATATCAATAAAAGCCGCGATTTGGTCTTTGATAAGTCTGGCGGCCTGGGCTACGGCTTGATGAGGTTGTAGAACTCCATTTGTCCACACTTCTAATATCAACCGTTCATAATCGGTCATTTGTCCTACGCGGACACCTTCTACTGAATAGGCAACGCGAACTACTGGAGAAAAAAAGGAATCTATGCATATAACTCCGATTGATTCCTGTCCTGTTTTATTCTGTTCAGCTGATACATAACCGTATCCTTTCGCTATTTCTAATTCCATATTTAATTTTCCATCAGTATCCATTGTGGCAATATGGAGATTTTTGTTAAGTATTTCTACTTGTGGTGGACATTGAAAATCCTCTCCCGTTACTTCTCCTTCTCCTTCTTTGTTTAAGTAAATTTTTACTGCTTCAGAATCATGTAATTTTAAAATCAATTTTTTCAGATTTAAAATTATCTCCGGAACATCTTCAACTACCCCTGGAATAGTAGAGAATTCATGAAGAACACCCTCTATTTTTACCGAGGTAATCGCCGCACCTTCTATTGCGGTTAATAACATTCTTCGCAGGCTATTGCCAATAGTTGTTCCTCTACCTGGTTCAAATGGTTCTGCAATTAATTTACCGTAGCTATCAGTTAAAGTTTCTTTTTCCCATTCTATTTTTTTAATCCTTTTTAAGGCACTTATTCCGCCCTTACTACCCATAATTTTTTCATAACCTCCTTAATTTTGGTAATTGGTAACTGGTAACTGGTAATTGGTAACTGGTGAATGGTAATTAGTTACCAATTATCTGCTTTTAATTTTATGAAACCATATTCTATTTTGAATATAACGCCACGATTAACGATTCATTAACTGGCTGGTCAATATCCTGTCTATTTGGCAATGAAACTACATTGGCTAATAATTTATCTTCATCCATTGCTAACCAACTCGGTATCCCTTTAGGTGAGGCGATTGTCTTTAATATTTCTTTAATTCTATCCTGGCTTTTGGGTTTTACGGTAATGGTATCATTTGCCTTGACTAAAAATGAAGGAATATTAACCTTTCTGCCATTAACGATTATGTGGCTATGTCTAACTAATTGTCGTGCCTGTGCCCTTGATTCTGCCCACCCTAAGCGATAGACAATATTATCTAATCGTCGCTCTAACAAGATTAACAAATTTTCGCCAGTAATGCCTTTTTGAGTAACAGCTTTGGTGTAATAATTTCTAAATTGTTGTTCAAGGATTCCATAGATATGGCGAACCTTTTGTTTCTCTCGCAATTGAAGGGCATAATCGGATACTTTTTTCCGTTCCTGACCTTTTAATCCTGGTGCATAGTTGCGTTTGTTAAGTGAACATTTTTCTGAGATACAACGCGTTCCTTTTAAAAAAAGTTTCTCTCCACTTCGTCGGCAAACCTTACATTTTGATTCAGTATATCGTGCCATTTACTTAATCATCCTCCTGATTTTTATGAGATAATTATATTATATTATCACATATTTATAAATTTGTCAACATTTTTTGAATAAAATTTTTCAACCTGTGCAGTTAGGTTTAAAATTAGTAACTATTCACCACGAAGAGCACGAAGGACACGAAGATGTTACAGAACAGATCTCTTTATGCTTTTTTGGTGGTGTCTGAAAATAACTCTAATAGTGAAATCTATGCAGATTTGGTGTCCAAAAGGGATTTCCTCCAAAGAGCAAAATGCAAAACTCGTTTATAGTTTAGAGTTTATAGTTTATAGTGTATAGTGTATAGTGTATAGTCCTTCAACTATCAACTATCAACTATCAACTATAAACTATCAACTATAAACTATCTTTGCCAAAGTTCAGTAAAATTATCTCTTTCCTTTCAGCGTTAAAATACCTGAAGCAAAAATATTACCAAATTCCTCCAACTCTTTGAGAAACCCTGCTACTTCCTCTTTGAAATTTGATTTGTAATTTTGCATTTTGATATTTATATTTGATATTTATATTTGATATTTGATATTTGATATTTAACCTGCAATCGGCAAGTGAGCTAACCAGAATAGCGTTAACCCCTTGATATATCAGTAGTTAATCTGTTAAAAAATCTGTAGATTTTTTAACAAAAATGATTGACATTGGCCTCCTTCTAT
>JBFLYA010000238.1 GCA_040757115.1 bacterium
TTTTCCACAATCAATTTCTACCTATTTCTATAAATTTCAATCTATTTCTATTATCTTATCTCCATATCACTCTTATCTCCTTATCCCCTTTCTTACACTTTTGATATATAGCCTGAACGGTTACGCCACAAATGGACACGAATTAACCTGTGACATTCGATAAATGTAGTGCGAACCTTTAGGTTCGCTTTCCTGCTTGCCAGAAGCGAGGCTAAAGTCTCGCACTACAAATCTTTTCGACCTGTGCGATTAGACTAATTCATCGCAGAGACGCAAAGGAAAAATAAATGTAAAATGTAAAATAGGAAATGAAAAATGGGAAATTTTAGTACTTCGCAAGACTCATTACCTTTCAGTTATACATTTTCATTGGACATTATCCATTTTACATTTAACCGCACAGGTGGAAATATTTTGGAGGTTATCAGATGTTAACACGAATTAAGGTGAGGAATTTTAAGAAGCTTGGTGATATTGATATTGAGCTTGGGAATACTGTTGTCTTAATAGGACCAAACAACAGTGGCAAAACTTCTGCTTTGCAAGCAGTTGCATTGTGGGATATGGGAATAAAACAATGGAATGCAAAAAGAAAGGGAAAGTCATCCCCTGAAAAAAGACCTGGAGTAACTATCAACAGGCTCGAAATGATATCTATCCCAGTTCCAAGCATTAATCTATTATGGTCAGATTTGCATACAAGGGATGTAAAACAAGTAATAGGAAAGACCTCTGTAAAAAATGTAAGAATAGATGTTATTGTTGAAGGGATTTCAAATGACAAACCCTGGTCGTGTGGGATGGAATTTGATTATATCAATGAAGAATCACTTGTTTGTAGACCTGTTCGCAAAGCTGGATTTGAAGATAAATTGGTTAAAGATGCAAGGTTCACTGAAATCCCAGACGAAATAAGTGATGTTAAAATTGCATTTCTTCAACCTATGTCAGGATTGGCGGCAGTAGAGGCAAAATTAGAATCAGGGAGAATCAATGTGCTTATGGGTGAAGGCCAGACTGCACAGGTGTTAAGGAATTTATGTTACCAGGTATATGAGAAATCAATATCAGACTGGAACAAACTTACTGCTCAAATAAAGATACTTTTTGGTATAGACCTTTTACCTCCTCAATATATAAAAGAACGAGGAGAAATAAAGATGTCTTATAAAGAACGCAAAGGAACGAAATTTGATATATCCTCTTCTGGAAGGGGACTTCAACAAACACTGCTTTTGCTTGCTCATCTATATGCAAATCCAAAAACAATATTGCTCCTTGATGAACCTGATGCACATCTTGAAATTCTAAGACAGAGGGAAACATATCAGTTGATTACAGAAATAGCTGAAAAAAAAGGGTGTCAGATTATTGCTGCCAGTCATTCAGAGGTCGTGCTTAATGAAGCTGCTAATCGTGATGTTGTTATAACTTTTGTAGGTAAACCTCATAGAATTAACGATAGGGGGAGTCAAGTTTTAAAATCGCTTAAGGAGATTGGATATGAACATTACTATTTAGCAGAAGAAACAGGATGGGTATTATACCTTGAAGGTGCAACCGACCTGGCAATTTTACGGAAGTTTGCAGAGATTTTAGGGCATAAAGAGGCAAAAGAGATTCTTGCAACCCCTTTTGTTCATTATGTTGGAAACAAACCAAATGAGGTAAAAAGGCATTTTTGGGGATTAAAATATGCAAAAAAAGACCTAACCGCAATTGCAATCTTTGATCGTCTGGAAAAGAATTTGCCTAATGATATGGGCGTTAAAGTGCTCCAATGGAGAAAAAGAGAGATAGAGAATTACTTGTGTATGGAAAAGGTACTTCTATCATATGCAAAATATGATCTACCCGATGATCTTTTTGGAAACGCTGAGGCTCATCGAAGAGTTAGTGCTATGAAAGAGGCTATTTTAGAATTAACCTCTGCATTAAAAACCCTAAATAAGCCAGCGCCATGGTCGCCGGATATAAAAGCAACAGATGATTTTCTTGATCTTTTATTTGATAACTATTTTAAAAAGTTAGGATTACCAAATCTTTTAAAAAAGTCAGATTATCATATTCTTGTTCAGTTTGTGCCAAAAAATGAGATAGATTCAGAAATCACAGAAAAACTTGATGCTATTGTTGAGATTGCTAAAAGAGCAATACCAATGGTTTAATTTTATGCAAAAAACAATACTCCCTATGAAGAGCCAAAATGGTTAGCCTGGGATTACCGGCATTACAAAACGGCTTCTTGAGCAGAGGTTTTATAATGTTCACCCTATTTTTTAAAATCAGGAAAATCTCGGTTAAAGAAATCTTATTCAGAACTAAAAAATTAATTGGACAAAGATTAGAAATATGGGGACATACCCCATATTTAAAGCGGGAATATGGGATGTGTCCCCATATTCATCTTATAGAAAAAGATGAGATATTTAATACCTATTTGCCTCAAACAAGGTATATTCAGGAGGCAGATAAAATATGTGAACATAAGTTCGCATTATTAGGTATAAATGTCGAGTATAAAGATACGATTGAATGGCATAAACATCCGCTAACCAAACAGGAGTATCCACTAAAATTATATTCAAACATCTATAAATTCTTAAGCCATGGGGATGTAAAATATGTCTGGGAAATCAGCCGACATGAGCACTTTGTTTCCCTCGGATTAGCCTGGTGCCTGAGCGGGGATGAAAAATATCGCCGGGAATTTTGTGCTCAGATAACTGATTGGATAGATTCTAACCCTTATTTACTTGGTGTCAATTGGTCGAGTGGTTTAGAGGTAGCGCTACGGGCAATAAATTGGGTAATGGCTTATAACCTCTTCTTAACATCTATAGATGCAGAGGTCCATTATAAGATTTTAAATAGCCTTTACCAGCACGGAAGATACCTTATCCGTAATCTGTCCTTTTTTTCAAGTCCGTATAACCATTTAATTGGAGAGGCAACGGCGCTTTTTATCTTAGGGTTTTTATTCCCGGGACTCAAAGAGGTAAATCAATGGAAAAAAACAGGCTGGCAAATACTTAAATCAGAACTTAAAAACCAGTTTTATGAAGATGGTGGCAATGTCGAACAGGCAGTATCCTATCACCATTACACATTAGGGTTTTATCTACTGGCGATTATCCTTCAGATGAAAAATGATATTGAGGTTGAGCCAGAGATTCTAAAGGCTATTGAGCGAGTGATGGAATTTTCTATGTATCTAACAAAACCTGATAGTCGAATGCCAATGATTGGGGATGGGGATGGTGCTCGGTCAATTAAATTTGGTGTCGTAGATGACCATTGGGATTTTAGAACCTTTCTTTCAATCGGAGCAATTTTATTCAATCGTGGAGATTTTAAAAAGATAAGTGGTAAAATCAGTCAAGAGACAATATGGCTACTGGGTAGTGCTGGGCTAAAAAGATATGAGGCGATTTGCGAAAAAGCCGCAGAGCAAACCTCAATGGCGTTTTCTGCAAGTGGTTATTTTATTATGCGTAGTCACTGGGACAAAGATGGGGATTATTTATGTTTTGATTGTGGCCAACAAGCCGCAGGACTTCATAAAGATGCAACACCATCCGTTGCCCATGGTCATGCTGATGCCCTTTCTCTGGAACTTGTAGTTAATGGGCAACCACTCATTATTGACCCGGGGATGTATTCATATTTTGATGAGCACTTTCAAAATTACTTTCGAGCCACACCCGCTCATAATACGATTGTAATTGACCGTAAGTCTCAAGCCACATTAGTCGGCAAACTTGGCTGGAGTAATACCTATTCCACAAAATGTCAGAAATGGTTTACCTCTGAACTTGCCGATTATGTGGAGGGGGAACACGATGGCTATGCCCCGATTATCCATAAAAGAATAATCTTTTTTAATAAATTGACTAAATACTGGCTTATTTTTGATTACTTAGACGGAAAAGAAAAACATCTGATTGAACAATATTTCCACTTTGCACCGACCGCGATGGAAGTTAACAAAGAATCAATTGTTACTCAACATGCTTTACTTATGCCAATTAATCCAGATTTAGTCAATCTTGAAGTCGAAGAAGGCTGGGTAGCTAAAAATTATGGGGTGAAAATTAAAGCCCCGGTGGTAAAATACTCCACAACATCAATATTACCCGCATCTCTGGGTGTGATAATCTATCCAACAGGGCTAAATCGTCCTAAGATAGAACAATTAAATAAACGGGCGTTTAAATTAATTACCCCTCATTGGATAGACTATCATTTACTCAGTAGAGATTGTGAAGGGATTGAAACAGATGCGAGATTTAGCCACATCCGATTCGATAATAAAGGAGATATTAAAGGATTTACCATCATTCAAGGCTCATTTTTAATGATTAATCAAAAGGAAATTTTTAGAACGACTCAATTAACAGATATGGTGAAAATATTATGATAACTACCATTTTATTCTTAATATCATTTATATGTCTTGGACACACTTACATCTTTTATCCGCTTATCCTCATACTATTATCTCTGGTAGCCAAAAAGGGTGTAGTTAGAGATGAGAATTTTTTACCAGCAGTTAGTTTGTTAGTCGCGGCTTATAATGAGGAAAGGATAATCAGAGAAAAGGTAGAAAATTCACTTTCAATAGATTATCCAAAGGACAGATTAGAGATTATAATTGCCTCAGATGGTTCTACGGATAAAACTAACGAGATTGTGGCTGAGTATAAAGACATAATATTAAAAGAGTTACCTCGAGCCGGGAAGATAACCGCCGTAAATAAAACCCTCCCACAGGCTACTGGTGAAATTATAGTTTTATCGGATGCTAACACAATGTATGAAAAAGATGCCATAAAAAAGTTAATTCGTAATTTTAAAGATGAAACTGTAGGTGGGGTAACGGGTAAGGTCCTATTAATAAGTGAAAAAGCGACTTATGGCCAGGGAGAAAGTCTTTATGGTAAATATGAAAGATATATTCAGAAAAAAGAAAGTCAAATTTCTTCTATCATCGGCGTTGATGGGGCAATGTATGCTATCCGTAAAAATCTATTTAAACTAATTCCTCCGGAAATAATTTTAGATGATTTAGTTAATGGAATGAACATTGTCAAACAAGGATACCGCGTGATTTATGATGAGTCTGCCGTTGGTTATGAAGATACCGCCGCGAGTAGTAAAGGTGAATTTATCCGGCGGGTCAGGGTATCTGGAGGTGGATTTCAGATGATAGTTAAAAATCAAGGTGTCCCGTCGATTAAACAGCCATTTTTCCTCTTCCAATTTATCTCTCATAAGTTATTTCGCTGGCTGACTCCATTTTCCCTCATTATCCTTTTTACAACTAATTTATTTTTAATAAATATAAATCTTTTTTATAAAATTTGTTTTGTTTGCCAGTCACTTTTTTATCTTCTGGCATTGATGGGTGGATTCTTCAAATTAAAGGCATTGGGAACACCATTTTATTTTTGTCTAATTCAGCTGGCATCGCTTATCGGTGTTTATCGACTCATCACGGGTAAATTAAGGGTTACCTGGACCAAAGGGAGAGAATAATAAATACAGGGGAAACCAGGCATGAACCTGCGGTTCACAAACGAGGATGAAAATTGGTAACCGTTCAGGCTATATATCAAAAGTGTAAGAAAGGGGATAAGGAGATAAGGGTGATATGGAGATAAGATAATAGAAATAGATTGAAATTTATAGAAATAGGTAGAAATTGATTGTGGAAAA
>JBFLYA010000239.1 GCA_040757115.1 bacterium
GAAATTGATTGTGGAAAACAACAAATTTCCATAAATTTCTATTAATTTCAATTTTTTTAATAATATCTCCCTATCTCCTTAATCTCCACATCTCCTTTTGTTACACCACCTGAACGCTTACTAAAAATCAGAGGGAAAATGAATAAATCACTTATAATCCTTACAATAATATTACTTTCCAGTTTCACCTGGGCTAAAGAGATTGAGCAACAAAGAACGAGTTTCGACCCATTAGAAGTAATGGCTAATGAATACCTGAAACAGGCATTTACCCTGTATAACCAATTAGAGTTTGAAAAGGCAATTACCTTGTATAAAAAGGCATTAGATTTGACCCCTGATTCTGCTCAAGTCTGGTATTGGTTGGGCAGAAGCTATTATCGGACAGGGCAAATGCCTCAATTTTTCTCTGCCTGGGAGAGGTTTTTAAAATTAAGCAAAGAAGATACCTCAGAAATAAAACGAAAAATGCTGGTCTATTCAGAAAACCATATTAAGTCAAATACATACAGATATTTTGACACCATTAAAGGAAAAGATGATTTTGCTATTTATAATCCTGCGGGAATAGTTATAGATTCCGAAGATAATTTTTACATCAGTAGTTTTGGGAATAATGCTATTTTAAAATTTTCACCAATTGGGAAACCTTTATTACGATTTGGGCAAAAGGGTAAAGATAAAGGAAAACTAAATAAACCTGCGGGTATTGTCCTTGATAAAGAAGGGAATGTTTATGTAACTGATTTTGGTAACCATCGCATTCAAAAATTTACCTCTGAAGGCAAATTTTTAATGGCGTTTGGCAAAGAGGGTAAAAAATCAGGTGAATTTATCAACCCGGAAGGGATAGCATTAGATAGTAAAGAATATATTTATGTTGTGGATAACGGTAATCACAGGATTCAAATCTTTTCCCCGGAAGGTAAATTCGTAGGGAAAATTGATGAAATGCTTTTATCTCCGATAGGAGTAGTTGTGGATAAAAGGGAAAGAATTTGGGTAATTGAGCGAGGCGGTAACTATCTTAAACAATTTGCTACCTCAGGCAGACTTCAAAACAATTTTCCATTTCCACAAAAAGGATTAATTCCCAAAGGTATAACTTATGCCCTGGATGGAAAACTATATCTTAGTTTTTCACAAGGCAGTATCTTTAAATTTGATATAGAAAATCAAAAGTGGGAAAGGTTAAATCTACCTTCAAAATTTCCTGCTCCTTTGACACTGGCTGTCAACAAATATGGATTGCTGTATGTTATTGGTTTTGAGAATAATTCCATATTGGTGTTTATTCCAGAGGAGGCTAAAGATACACAATTTGATGTTCTGGTCAATCGTATAGATACAAGTGGTTATCCAACAATTATAATGCCCGTGATGGTGACATCTAAACACAAAACCCCGATTTTAGGTTTAACTTCTAATAATTTTAAAGTAGAAGAAAACGGTCGACAGATGCAACCTATAGCACTGGGCACACCGGTATATGAAAATGAGTATTTAGTTACAACCTTTATCATTGATACATCTAAAAAGATGGTCAAATATCGAAATGATGTCCAAGAACTATTAAACAAATTTGTTTCGGAGATTAAAGGAGGAATTCAAGGGGTATCAATAATTGGTTTTTCTGAAAAGGCAGAATATATCCAGTCAATTACTCGAAATAAAACAGCCTTGCGAGATAAAATTGAGAGATTAATGCCGGGTAAAAATTCCAGAGACAAAGATGCTATCTTTTCGGCAATTAAACTTGGAGTTAGCGAGATGAATTATTTAATCTGTAAAAAGGCGATTTGTTTAATTACCTATGGTGATGAGGTGGAAGAAGAAACATTATTTAGAGAATGCAGTGATTATGCTAAAAATAATCATATTCCGATATTTGTGGTTGATTTTCGGGGACAGGGCGAAACTAAATCACTAAAAAATTTAGCCGCAAATTATTTCCTGGCATATCAATCCCAAAAGGCTCAAAAACTCTACGAAACCATTTCAACTCAAATCAAAAACCAAAATATCTACCTTATTTCTTACCAGACACCTCAAGAGCAATGGGCTTTAAAATGGGTAGATGTTAGTGTTTCTGCCGGGCATAGGCATCTTTGTGCTTATGATAAAATAAATTATGTTGTGCCACCAGGTAAAGGAATAGATAAGGAGATTATTGCAAAAATAGAGAAACGTATCCAGAAGAAAAGAAAAGAACTATATGAAGAAAAGATGAAGAAATTGGAAGAAAAGAAGAAAGGGAAAGCGGGTCATAAAGCTGAAGGAGGACATGGCGAAAAGGGCAAACCAGAAGGATTTCCTCCCCCAAAAACATGGGAAGAAGATATTCAACCAGATATTGGTAGCCCTGTTCGTGAAAAATTTGTTCCAGATGAAAAAACTAAGCCTGGCGGTGGAGGACATGGAGGAGGACATTGAGATAGGATAAGGGTAACTGTTCAGCCACTGATTTCATCTGTGGCTAAATATGTGGTAACCGTTCACCGCACAGATACAGAGACGCAGAGAAAAACAGACCCCTAATCCCTCTCAAGAGGGGAAAATCAAAAATTAAATATTAAAATGCAAAATGACATATCAAATATCAAAAATCTTGACTTCGTGTTTAATTTATTGCCTTACAAGTACTTTTGCATTTTACTTTGTCATTTTGCTTTTTACATTTTGATATTTGCATTAAACTCTGCGTCTCTGCGGAAATTACCACCTGAACGGTTACAATATGTGGATTAAATTTTGGAGGGGGAGACATTGAATCAACGATATGATATTGAAAGAAGAAAAATGGTTGATGAACAAATTATAAGACGGGGAATTGTGGATGAAAGAGTGGTAGAGGCAATGCTGAAAATTCCACGAGAGCTATTTGTCGAAGAGGCACTTCGGGAAAAGGCTTACGGTGACCATCCCCTTCCAATTGGTTGTGGACAGACTATCTCACAGCCATTTATGGTTGCTTTAATGAGTCAATCTTTACAACTATCTGGCTCAGAAAAGGTTCTGGAAATAGGAACAGGTTCAGGCTATCAAGCGGCTGTTTTAGCTGAATTAGCTCAAAAGGTTTATACTGTTGAACGGGTAAAAATCTTATACGAAAAGGCACAAAGGATACTTTTAACCGAATTAAAATATAAAAACATTGCAACCATTTTAGCCGATGGTAGTTTGGGATTACCTAATCTTGCTCCTTTTGACCGTATTATTGTGACGGCAGCCGCACCGGATATCCCGAAACCATTAATCGACCAACTGACAGATAACGGTATTCTGGTCATCCCAAAAGGAGATAAATTCTTTCAATCATTGATAATCGTAACAAAGAAAAATGGTGAATTATTCACTAAAGATATAGGTGGGTGTGTCTTTGTGCCATTAATTGGCAGGTATGGCTGGAAAAATAATGGGGCGTAATTAGAGATTGAGATTAGAGATTGAACTTTTACTAATTCACTAATTCACTACAACGGGGCATAGCTCAGCTTGGTTAGAGCGCCTGGTTCGGGACCAGGAGGTCGGAGGTTCAAATCCTCTTGCCCCGACCAAAAATTGGCGTCACTGTTCAGCCACTAAAATATAGCAGTTATTAGTCAAAATTTTACTCAGGGTGGATAAGTAAAAAATCCCAAATCCCAAGCACCAAATCCCAAATAAGCACCAAGATGAATTAGTCTAATCGCACAGGTGGAAAAAATTGTGAATTGTGAATTGTGAATGAATGCATAGTTAATAAAGTCCCCGTCGGGGGAACAAGGTTAAATGAAGGACAAACAGGAAAATGACCATAAATAATGAGATAGTAGATATAATTGATAAGGCGATTGGGCGAGCAATGACAAATGGCAGAATCCCTGGAGTCGAGTTGGAATCTATTCAACTTGAGTCTCCTAAAAGACCTGAATATGGTCAATTAGCAACTAATATTGCCTTTGTCCTCGCTAAAAAGGCTAATCTTTCTCCGTATCCGATAGCTCAAACAATCGTTGAATTTATGGAAAAACCAGAGGAGTTAATTTCGCAGGTAGAAATTGCTGGAGGTGGATTTATTAATTTCTGGATTGCAAAAGATAGATTATATAAGGTTTTGAAAGAGATTGAAGATAAAAATGAACGCTACGGAATGTCAGACATTGGTCAGGGGAAAAAGGTTTTAATTGACTTTGTTAGTGCAAATCCAACCGGGCCACTTCATATTGGTCATGGTCGGGGCGCCGCTTATGGAGATATTCTGGGTAATATTTTATCTTTTTGCGGCTATGAAGTAACTAAAGAATATTATATCAATGATGTTGGCACACAAATGGAAACACTGGGAAAATCTTTAAAAGCACGATACTTACAACTATCAGGACAACCTGCACAACTCCCTGAAAATGGCTATCAGGGTCAATATTTAATAGAAATAGCCAGCACACTTTATCATCAAGAAAAAGATACTTATCAAAACAAAGATGTTGATTTTTTTACACAATTTGCCAAAGATGAGATATTGAAGGATATTAAAAAGACATTAATCGATTTTGGCGTCGAATATGATAATTGGTTTTCAGAGGGTAGGTTATATGAGTCTAATGAAGTAGAAGATGTGCTTAATACTCTACGAAAACTTGGGTTTGCTTACGAAACTGATGGAGCACTCTGGCTAAAGACGACCTCTTTTGGTGATGAAAAAGACCGTGTTTTAATTCGGCAAGATGGTAAACCAACATATTTTGCAGGTGATATTGCATATCATAAGAATAAATACACACGCGGATATGACCTGTTAATTGATGCCTGGGGCACTGACCATCATGGTTATGTCAAACGGCTACAATCAGCAATGGAGGCTCTAAGTTATCCTGATGTCGTTGTTTTACTTTATCAATTGGTTAGTTTAGTCAAGGATAAACAACCTGTTTCTATGTCAACCAGGTCAGGTGAATTCATTACCTTATCGGAGTTAATCAAAGAGGTTGGTAAGGATGTAGCGCGATTCTTTTTTATTATGCGTAAGGCAAATAGCCATCTCGAATTTGACTTAAATCTGGCAAAACAATCCTCGAATGAAAATCCTGTTTATTACATTCAATATGTTCACGCCCGCACCTGTAGTATTCTGGCTAAGGCAAAAAAAGAAGGCTTTCAAGAACCTTTCCAGGCAGACTTGAATTTATTAAAACTTTATGAAGAGAGGGCAATACTTTTCAAATTAGCCTCTTTGCCTGTGGAAATAATTAGTTGTGCAAAATTTTACGAGCCACAAAGTTTAACAACATATCTTATTGAACTGGCGGGGTTATTTCATAATTATTATCAGCATCATCGAGTTATCTCGGCAAATAGAGACCTTTCAACTGCTCGTCTTGTCTTAGTTAATGCCATCCGTATAGTTATTCGTAATACTCTGCTTTTATTAGGCTTACAAGCCCCAGAGCGGATGTAAAAATAAAGGGACTCGGGACTCGGGATTCGGGACTCGGGAATAAAGGAATCCCCTAATCCCGAACCCCGAACCCCGATTTTCAGGAGAAAGGAAGTTTCACGCCAAGCACGCAAAGAACGCAAAGGAAAATAAGGGAAAAAACTACCTTTAGGGCACAAAGTCTTATGGTGAAATGTCAAGTAAAAAATTAAGTTTTTTTAAAAATATTTTTCTTGACTTATATCCCTAAAAAGGCACAAAAATAGTATGTTCGGATACAAGTGAATTTTTTAAAT
>JBFLYA010000240.1 GCA_040757115.1 bacterium
CCACAATCAATTTCTACCTATTTCTATAAATTTCAATCTATTTCTATTATCTTATCTCCATATCACTCTTATCTCCTTATCCCCTTTCTTACACTTTTGATATATAGCCTGAACGGTTACAAAAAATGTAATCTGTTTAATCAATTATCCTTTTATTTCTAATTGCACAGGTCGAAAAAATTCGCTAATTCTGTAATGGCTCAGTCATTCAGGGGTAAGTGCGGATTTCAGATTATTTTTTTATCTCTAACGAATAATCCCAAATTTCCCCTTCTTTATCTGTCCTTTATCATTTGTCAAAACATAGATGTAAATCCCTGACGCAACCGGCTCGCCGGCTAAATTTCTGCATCGCCATTCACCATTAAAGTTTTCCTTCTCATAAACCAATTCCCCTACAATATTATAAATCCTAATCGTTGTATTCTCAGTTAATCCAGCAAAATGCACCTCACCCATTCTGGATGGATTCGGATATGGATGGGCATTAGCTAAAGTTGTAGATAGTTGGTCAATTGTATCTGCCTGGATGTTAATTGAGATTTTATTTGAACTAAATTCAACCAGATTCCAGCTTCTATCTATAAACCTGGTATTTGGTGTGAATGATAATAAAGTTGCTCCTTTTGCCTTCGCTTTGAAGGTAATGGTATTCGAAATAGTGGGGTTAAAGGTATCTTTCTTGAGCGAAATAGCGATGTAGCATATCTTTCCATCCTTAACTCCATGAACAGTATACACACCATCAACCAACTGCTTTGATTTAAGTTGGTTGTCATCAGTATCTACTACTTCTAAAAGTGTTGGGTCATAGGCAAGATAATAACCAAATATTCTAACTTTAGCCTGTGAATCTACCTTAATAGTTACTTTAAATGTCTCCCCTACTTTTAGAGTTTCGTTTTCGGAAATAACCATTAATGAAATATTGCCTTGTTCTTGAGGATATTCTATTGGTGGAGCAGGTGATGGTGGTGGATTATTATGGTCGTAGTTATATGCACAGATATCAATATCAATATCGTCTATTACTCCATCCCGGTTGCAGTCAGCGGCGGGATTATAAGAACCAAACATTGCCTCCACAATAATATCTATATCATCCGTGCCGTCAAAGACACCATTTTGATTTGCATCACCGGTATATAAAGTTTTTGTGCCAATCTCCGTTACCTGTCCTGCAACTACAGTGAAATCAGGCCAATAGCGTCTTATTGCCCCAGGCGTAGTTGCCGTCGCCACATAAGTGGCTGGAGAAACACTGGGAAAATGAAATTGACCATTAGCCGTAGTCGTAGTTGTTCCAAAAGGAGCAGTAATGAGAATGCCATCATGATAAACCGAATATGAATATCCAAATGGTGGTTTAAAGATAATTGCCGCTCCTTTTACCTCTCCCTGACCAATAGTCACTGTCCCTGTGGCCATAGTGAAAAGAATAGGATTAGTTTCTGGGTCAGTAAGTTCCGTTTTACTTGTTCCGGTGCCCAATTCAAAAAATACTGTGGTTGAACCATTTTGTAATGCCTTAAACTTAATTATGGCTAATGTACCGGTGCCATCTGCCGACTCTGTTAAAACTTTATATAATATTGTCCCACTGCCATTATTTGCCATGTTATAATAATTATAGCCGCCGGCAGGGAATGAACCTTGCGTAATTTGAACTCCAGCCTTTGTCGGATTAGCATCCTGCACCTCTAAATATGCCGGGTCAAATCGGACATAAACCGATGCCCGCTTAAGGTTAAAGACATTTGCCAGCTGGATATTCAAATCAAATAATGCTCCATTGCTCACGCCGAGGTTTGAAGGTTCTATTGAAAGTCTTGCGGTTGGTGCAGTGGCAAAGGCGGTAAATGTCGCCGGAGAATCCGTTAAATTCAATCCCGGTGTTTTTACCAGTGAGGTATAAGTTCCTTGTTTATTTCCAAGAATTAGCATTGCTCTCGCCACACCATCTGCATCAGTTAGAGTAGGTGGCTCGTAAAAACGATATCCAGATGCACCACTGGGGACAGCGGTAATAGTAAATTCCACCGCAATGTTTCCAACACCATTATTGTATTGGTCTGTAACTGTAATCTTGAATGGATATGGTAACGATGAACCAGCCGCCGCTGATTGATTATTAGTCGTGGTATCCATAATGACTTTGGTGGCTGTACCAGGATTAATCGTAATCGTTGCCATCCCTTGAACCGAGCTTGAGGTAACTTTTAATATCGTTGTTCTGGTAGCCAGATTATATGCCGTAAAAACGGTAGAGGTTCCAGTAGTCGGTGATATTTGACCAACTAATCCAGAACTTAACTGCCAGGTGTAAGTGGCATCTAAAATAGGAGCATTAGAGGAATCATACGCCTGTGCCGAGAAAGTTGCTGTTCCCTGCAAGCCTACCGCGACTGTTCCTGGTGTAATCGTTATATGATGAATACTACTTTCCCGAAATGC
Organism: bacterium; assembly: GCA_040757115.1. Classification (NCBI taxonomy): domain Bacteria; species bacterium. The sequence continues at coordinate 2,455 of JBFLYA010000240.1, forward strand.
GTAAAGTTTATCATCATAAGAGGTTACATAAATCGTCGTCGAACCACTCCCAATCGCTGGAGAAGAACGCACAACCTGACCTGTGGCATAACTCCATTTTAAATTAAGCACCGAGTCAAATGCATAAATCTTATTATCATCTGAGCCAATATACACCATTCCATTTCCACCAATTACGGGTGAGGAATAAATCGCACCACCCGTCGTGTAACTTCCTCTCAATGTACTTAAATCTGAACTCAGGGCATAAATTTTACCATCTAAAGAGCCAACATACACCGTGCCATTTGTTCCAATCGCTGGAGAAGAATGAATATCATCATTAGCAGTAAAACTTCCGATTAATGTGCTTAAATCAGAGTTAAAGGCATAAATCTTATTATCATTGCAACCAACATAGACTATCCCATTTTCAGCAATTGCTGGAGACGAATAAATCGCACCACCCGTCGTGTAACTTCCTCTCAATGTGCTTAAATCTGAACTCAGGGCATAAATTTTACCATCTAAAGACCCAACATACACCGTGCCATCTGTCCCAATTGCGGGTGAAGATTGAATATCACCTGAGGTTGAGTAACTTCCAACCAATGTGTTATTTGGAGTTAAGGCATAAATCTTATCATCATTTGACCCAAAATAGATATTGCCATTAGAACTAATCACCGGCGATGAATAAATAGGCCCACTGGTTTGATATTGCCATCTGAGAGTCCCATCTGAATTTATGGCATAAAGGTAACCTATACTTGCCTCACCAACATATAGAACACCACTACTGTCAATAGCAGGAGAAGAATAAATAGGTCCAATCGCAGAATAAGGTGAAAGCCAATTAGCACTACCATCAGATTTTATCGCATATAGTTTGCCAGCAGGTTCAATTGTTCCAAAATAAATAACCCCATTATGACCAATTGCCGGTGAGGAATAAATATCGACACCCGTATTATAAGTCCATTTACTAACGACCGAAATTGGGTCAGGATAAGAACTCACACCGGTATGAGACCGATTATATCGCCACATTGGCCACATATGGGTTAGTCCCGTAACTGTAATCGTTGCCCTTTGACTCACGGTGCCATAATTTGCGGTTAATGTCCCCTCACCTGCCTCCATACCCGCGGTAAATGTTGTTGTTCCACCGACAATTGGAGAAATAGTGCCTATAGTTACTAACCAATTATAAGAAAGACCCGGAATATAATTACCATACTGGTCATAGCCTGATGCAGTAAAAATCTTAGTGTAGCTCAACTGAACCGTTGCAGTTGCAGGATTAATAACAATAGAAGTAAGCGTGCCCGGGGTAATAGTAATCGTCGCTATCGTCGTAATAGAGCCTGATGTTACGGCTAATGTCCCGGTCAATGCTCTGGTTCCTGCCGTAAAAGTTGTAACTGACCCTTCAACTGGTGAAACACTACCAATATTTGTTGTCCAGGTATATGTTATCCCGGTTACAGTCCCACCTAAAACATCATATCCCTGTGCCGTAAATGATATAGTCCCATTAACCGTTGTCGTGGCTGTTTGTGGTGTAATAGTGATATGATGTAATCCACCGGTAGTTATCGTAATAGTTGCTTTAGCCGTAACAGTCCCTGAAATAACCGCTAAAGTCCCGGTAACAGGTTGAGTGCCTGCGGTAAATCTGGTTGATGAACCAATAGTTGGCGTAACACTTCCTATCGCCGTTGACCAGTTGTAACTTAAATCAGGAATTGCGTTTCCATACACATCATATCCCTGGGCGGTAAATGTTATTGTGCCAGAAATCATAAGTGTTGCGGAGGAAGGAGTAATAACAATATAATTTAATGTCCCGACCCTAATAGTTATTGTTGCATAATTAATCACATTACCAAAACTTACGGCTAATGTGCCAACTACGGAATGAGTGCCTGCTGTAAATAGTGTTTGACTCCCTGTAGTTGGTGAAATACTACCAATTAATGTCTGCCAGGTAAAGTCTAAATTCTCGATTAGATTATGTTGGTTATCATAGCCTTTAGCCGTAAATGTTCTTGTCCCTTCGATTCCCACAGTCGCCGTCGCTGGCTCGATTATAATATAGCTTAAAGTTCCTGCAACAATAGTAATAGTAGCAATATTGGTTATCGTGCCATAAGTAACCGTAAGTGTTGCGGTTTGAGTCGTTGTCCCGGCTGTAAATGTTGTTCTGGTGCCAGTAGTTGGTGTAATACTACCAATGACTACCGAGAAATTAAAAATAAGCCCTGCAATGCAATTATTGTACTCATCATACCCTTGAGCCGTAAATGTTCTTGAGCCACCTGTTGATACAGTTGCAGTTGCGGGTGTAATAAGAATAAAGGTTATCGTGCCTGGAGTAATAGTAATCGTTGCCACACCCGTAATACCACTTGAGGTAAAAGTTAATGTCCCGGTAGTAGCATAAGTTCCAGCAGTAAATAATGTTTTGGTTCCGGTAGTTGGATGGACACTGCCAATTGCTGTTGCCCAGACAGAAGATAACTCTACAGGATTTCCATAGACATCATAGCCAGTTGCTGTAAATGTTGTTGTTCCTTGCACCGATAAACTTGCCGTTGATGGGTTGATAATAATACAGGTTAATGTGCCTGGGATAAGCGTAATAGTTGCGATTGCAGTGCAAGTGCCAAAATTAACCGTAAGTGTTCCGATTTCACTTCTTGTCCCAGCAGTAAAGAGTGTCTGAGTCCCTGAACTCGGAGCAACACTACCAATAAAAGTAGTCCAGTCAAATACCAGGCCAGAAATAAGATTATCATAACTATCATATCCTTGTGCTGTCCATGTCCGTGTGCCAGCCACCATAAGTGTTGCTGTAGATGGAGTGATAATGATATAATTTAGTGTCCCCGGAAGAATAGTAATCGTTGCGGACGAACTAATAGTGCCATAACTTGCCGTAAGACTGCCTATACCGGTTCTTGTGCCAGCGATGAATAAGGTTTCAATGCCGGTAGTATTAGAAACAGAACCAATGGTGAATGACCAGGTAAAAATCAGGTCTGGAATAGAGCTGTCAGAATCATCATATCCAGTGGCAGTAAATGTGCGTGTGCCATCTACTATAAGTGTAGCGGCCGATGGAGTTATGACGATGTAACTAATCGTGCCTGACCTGACAGTAATGGTAGCACAAGCAGTAATCGAACCATAGTAGGTAGTTAGACTACCTACACCGGTTGTTGTTCCAGCAGTAAAGAGTGACAATGTCCCTA
>JBFLYA010000241.1 GCA_040757115.1 bacterium
CCTCTTTGAAATTTGATTTGTAATTTTGCATTTTGATATTTATATTTGATATTTAATATTTGATATTTGATATTTATTTGTTGTCTCCCTCAAATCCTATTTTGCAGAACCCTATACACTATTTTAATCTTTATGCTAGATTAAGACACCACCCAATTTTCATCGTCATTTGTGCCCTGGAGGGGCATGAGCGTTTCTCCTTATCATTCTTATGTTATTATCATACCTTAGCCATACAGAATTTCTGAGATGGCTCATTTAGCTGAAATTGAAAATTAGAAATTAGGGAATTAAGATTTCGATTCTCTAACTTTCATTTCACAACCTCAACTACTCGCCAGTGTTTAAGTTTTGATAAAGGTCTTGTTTCCATAATACTTACTTGCGAACCTACCTGGCAGATATTTTTTTCGTCATGGGCATAGAATTTACTTCTTCTTTTTATAACCTTTTTATAAAGTGGATGTTTAACGGCACTAACAACTGAGACGACAACGGTCTTGTCCATTTTATTACTAATTACTGTGCCAACTTTAACCTTTCTGGGTTTTCTTTGTTGTTCCATTAATGTTTCTCCCTTATACCTAATTCGTATTCTCTCAAGAGTGTATTTATTTTTGCGATTGAGCGTCTTAATGTCCGAATTTTTGAAGGATTTTCTAAATGTTTCATAGCAGAATGTGCTCGTAAATTTAGCACCTCACCAAAAAATTTCTCTTTCTGGCTTTTTAACTCATCTAAATCCATTTCTTTTAAGTCTCTAAAATCTCTAAGTTTCACTTATTATTCTCCTTCTCTTGTTACGAATTTTGTTTTTATCGGTAACTTATGAGCAGTTAAAAGGAGTGCTTCGTGGGCTAATTCTTTTGTTACGCCGCCTAATTCATAAAGAATCCGTCCAGGTTTAACAACAGCAACCCAATATTCAGGTGCTCCTTTACCTTTACCCATTCTTGTTTCAGCCGGTTTTTTGGTTACAGATTTATCCGGGAATATTCTAATCCACAATTTACCACCCCTTTTAATATGTCTGGAGATAGCAATTCTGCCGGCTTCGATTTGTCTATTGGTTATCCAACCACACTCTAATGCCTGTAAGCCATATTCTCCAAAGTTAAGTTGAGCGCCGGCGGTAGATATTCCCTTTCGTCTACCGCGATGTGTTTTTCGATATTTAACTCGTTTGGGCATCAACATTGATTTCTTCCTCCATTAATTTCGCTCCTAATCCCATTAATCTTGCTTTTTCTCTCTCTTCCTCAGATAAAATCTCACCTTTAAATATCCACACCTTTATCCCAATTCGGCCATAGGTAGTTACTGCTTCTGCGGTGGCATAATCGATTTCAGCTCTCAGGGTATGAAGTGGAACTCGTCCTTCCCGATACCACTCACTTCGAGCTATTTCTGCACCGCCAAGCCTACCACCACAGGTTACTTTAATTCCTTTAGCCCCATGGCGCAGCGCCGTTATAACTGCCTGTCTCATTGCCCTTCTAAAAGAGATTCTTTTTTCTATCTGGATAGCGATATTTTCTGCAACCACCTGAGCCTCTAATTCTGGTTCTTTAATCTCATTAATATCAATTTGAATCTGGAGGTTAGTCATTTTTAGAATTTCCTGGCGTAATTTTTCTACATCCTGTCCTCTGCGACCAATGACTATTCCCGGTCGAGCAGTATAAATGGTAATTCTCATTTTCTGCCCAAATCGCTCAATAATGATTTTTGACACACCAGTTCTCTTCAATCTCTCTTTGATAAACTTTCGAATTTTCAAGTCTTCAATCAAATCATTTCTATAGGATTTTTTTGAAAACCAGCGTGATTCCCAATCATAGATATACTTTAACCTGAAACCTATTGGATGAACCTTTTGTCCCAAATTTTACTCTCCCTTTCTTATACTTTCATAAACTCAGGTAGCACTATCGCCCAATTTATTAATTGCACCAATAAAATTACCAGGGCAATCAATACAACTACCTTTAAAATAAACTTTATCATATCTTTCTTTTCTTTACCCTTCGAATACTCCCGATAATAACCAATTGTTTCATAGACCGTGAGAAGTGTGACTAAAGCCATTAACGCTACATAAACCCATAATGTCATTTTACATTACCTCCTTTTTTTTATTTCAGAAGTTACTGTCCTCTGACTTCTGAGATTTAATATTCATCTACGACTATGGTGATATGGCTTGTTCTTTTACAAATTCGATAAGCCCTACCCATAGCGCGTGGTTGAATTCGTTTTAAAGTAGGTCCCTGGTCAACAAAGGCATTTTTGACATATAAATTACCTACCTGGACATTTATTCCTTTTTGTCTGGCATTAGCGATAGCTGAATGCAATATTTTTTGAACTATGCGGCAGGCTTTTTTAGTCGTAAATTTAAGCATATTAGTCGCCTGTTCCACTGGTTTACCCTGAATAAGGGTAGTTACCTGCCTTGCCTTTCTTGGTGAAATACGAATATATTTAGCCTTTGCTTTTGCTTCCATGATATTATCTCCATTGAAAGTAGTCCGTGCAGAGTGAAACTCGTTACTCTTCACTGTCTACTTTACTTCCTTATTTCAATGCTCGTGATTTTTCCGTATGAGTGCCGTGACTTCTAAATGTTCGGGTCAGAGCAAACTCTCCCAGTTTATGTCCAACCATATTTTCCGTGATATAGACCGGGATAAATTTTTTGCCATTATGAATGGCTAATGTATATCCGACAAATTCTGGGGAAATAGTTGAGCGTCTTGCCCAAGTTTTGATTACCTTTTTTTCCCCTCCTTCATTCATCTTTTTAATCTTATCCATTAATTTAGTATCAATATAAGGTCCTTTTTTAATTGAGCGTCCCATCAGATTTATTTGCTTCTCCTTTTAACAATAAATTTCTGGGTTCTTTTATTTTGTCTTGTCCGATAACCTTTAGTTGGTTTCCCCCATGGACTCACCGGATGTCTTCCACCTGATGTTTTTCCTTCCCCGCCGCCGAGTGGGTGGTCAACAGGATTCATCGTGACCCCGCGATTATGAGGTCTTTTACCCAGCAAGCGAGTTTTCCCTGCTTTACCCAGGTTAATATTTTCATGTTCTACATTTCCTACCTGTCCGATAGTTGCCATACAATCCACATGGACTAATCGAACTTCACCCGAAGGAAGGGTAATATGTGCATAATTCCCTTCTTTAGCATTTAATTGGGCAGAAGAGCCTGCTCCCCGCACTATTTGTCCGCCTTTGCCTTTTCTTAATTCAATGTTATGGATAGTTGTTCCTGTGGGTATTGCTCGCAAGGGAAGTGCATTTCCTGGTTTAATATCCACTTCTTCACCCGCACATACCGTTTCACCTACCTTTAATCCCATTGGAGCAAGGATATACCTTTTTTCTCCATCTAAATAATGAAGTAAGGCAATATGAGCAGAGCGATTTGGGTCATATTCAATTGCCGCCACCTTTGCCTCAATCCCAAATTTATTCCGTTTAAAGTCAATTATTCTATAGAATCGTTTATGGGCACCACCACAAAACCGAACAGTTATTCTGCCTTGATTATTGCGACCACCTGAACGCGGTTTAGATATAACTAATGACTTCTCGGGTGTTTTTTTTGTAATCTCATCAAATCCTACAACACTCATTCCTCGTCTGCCAGGGGAAGTAGGATTATATTGTTTAATTGCCATAATTTTATCCCTCTTTTATGCTTCGAATGCAGATATAAGCTCTCCCTCTTTTAGAGTTACCATTGCCTTTTTAAAATCAGCTCTTCTACCCAGTGCAAATCTAACCTTTTTTGGCTTACCATATTGAATTAAGGTATTGACCTTCGTTACCTTTACGCCGAATATCTTTTCCACTGCTTTTTTAATCTCAATCTTATTAGCATTTATATCCACCTCAAAGAGATATTTATTATTCTCTCTCAAGATAGTTCCTTTTTCAGTAATAATAGGTCTTTTAATAATTTGATATGGACTAATCATTGATGAACCTCGCTTTTAAACTATTTAACCCGTTACCCTTAATCTATCTTCTAACGTAACCATTCACCATTCACAATTTCTTCCCTAAATTTCCTTAATAATGGTGAATGGTGAATTGTCAATTGTGAATTGTGAATTATCACTCTTCACGGTGTCAAGCAAACCTGGCCCAAGAGTTCGATGCACCGCTATAGCGCATCCAATGACTCTATTCGATAATTCATCAAATTTCACTTCGTGCTCTCCGTACCCTTCGTGGTGAATAGTTACCTTCTAACTTAGATAATGCCCTTTTTGTGAACAGGAGTTTTTCATGCAACAGTATTTTATATGGATTCAAATTTGACGCTAAAATCATCTCAGTGCCTTTTAAATTACGGACAGATAAATAGAGATTTTTATCTGGCTGGTCTAAAACAATCAACGGTTTTGTCAAATTTAAGGTTTTTAATATTTTTGCCATAATTGATGTTTTTGGTGCTTCTACCTTTAAGGAATCCACAACGACTATTTCATTATTTATGGCTTTATCAATTAATGCTGAAATAAGTGCTTTCTGGTTAATTTTATCCGGGATTTTAATTTTAAAGCTATGTGGTTTAGGGCCAAAAACCACGCCGCCACCTTTCCAGATTGGGTTTCGACTACTCCCGACTCGTGCTCTTCCGGTGCCTTTTTGTCGCCATGGCTTTTTCCCACTTCCACTTACCTCACCACGATGTTTAATACAGGCAGTTCCAAGTCGTTGATTAGCAAGGTATGCCTTTACCGAGTCATAAATACAACCATTGCTTATCTCTTGATTAAATATAGTTTTGGGAAGCTCGATTTGCTCTAAAATATCCCCTTTGATATTATATAAATTAACATCCATTGTTATTTATTTCCTTTTTTGACTGCCTTTTTAATCGTTATTAGTCCTCCCCGGCGACCAGGGATAGCACCTTCAATTAACAATCTATTTTCTTTTTCATTTACCTTAATTATCTTAAGGTTTTGCATCGTTACTTGAGTTCCACCCATTCGTCCTGGAAGGCCGTGTCCTTTATAAACTCTGGAAGGAAAAGAGCTCTGGCCAATAGAGCCTGGTGCACGATGAAACATTGACCCATGCGACTTCTTTCCACCTGTCCAACCATAGCGTTTAATCACACCACTAAATCCTTTTCCTTTGGATATTCCAGTTACATCAACATAATCGCCTGCTTTAAAAATATCAACTTTTAGCTCTTGACCTACCTGATAATTATCAATATCTGTAATTCTAAATTCTCGTAAATACCGTTTAACTTTAACTGCCGCATTTTCAAAGTGTCCAGCAACGGGTTTATTAATTTTACTCTGTTTTACATCCCCAAAACCTAATTGTAGGCTATCATATCCTTCTTTATCTCTGGTTTTTTTCTGGACAATAATACATGGCCCAACTTCAAGCACTGTTACTGGAATAACATCTCCACTATTAGCATTGAATACCTGGGACATCTTTATTTTTTTACCTATAAGTCCTGTGGACATTATAATCCTCCATATTGGTAATTAGAACCTGTTTAGCGCGGTCAGAGAGCATAAATGAATGGTACTGACTTAGTGCGAAACCACTTCAAACACAACAAGTTGTGTAATACAAAATCAAAAATTAAATATTAAAATGCAAAATGACATATCAAATATCATATCAAAAATCAAAGAGCAAA
>JBFLYA010000242.1 GCA_040757115.1 bacterium
TTTTCCACAATCAATTTCTACCTATTTCTATAAATTTCAATCTATTTCTATTATCTTATCTCCATATCACTCTTATCTCCTTATCCCCTTTCTTACACTTTTGATATATAGCCTGAACGGTTACCTAATTTCTTTAATTCTCTGTGAACTCTATGCCTCTGTGGCTGAACGATTACCTTACGGATTAATGAGATAAAAAGGAGTAATTAAAATGGCTATAGCAAGAGCACAAACAGTTCCAAGATTAACCTGGATGCAGCAGGCAGATATATTAATCGCGATATTTATACTTTGTATCATCGTAATGCTGGTTATTCCACTACCACCATTATTTATTGATTTATCCATCGCTATGAATTTAACCTTAGCCATTGTGGTTATTTTATCTGTGAGTTACTTATCTAAAGTTACTGATTTTTCTGTATTTCCATCTCTTTTATTGGTAACGACTGTGTATCGGTTAGCGATTGAAGTTTCTACCGCAAGACTTATTCTCAACGGACGGGGTGGAGAGGTAGGGATTGTGCGGACATTTGGAACATTTGTCGTGGGCGGGAATTTAGTTGTTGGGATTGTGATATTTCTGATTTTAGTTATAATTCAACTTTTAGTGATTGTGCGAGGGACAATGCGGGTTTCAGAGGTAGCGGCAAGATTTACCTTAGATGCTATGCCAGGCAGACAGATGGCGATTGATGCGGATTTGAATGCGGGTTATATTACGGAAAAAGAGGCGGCAGATAGACGAATGCAAATCCGTAAAGAAGCAGATTTCTACGGTGCAATGGATGGTGCGGCAAGATTTGTTCAGGGAGATGTTATTGCTGGTGTGGTTATTGCCGCTATCAATATCATCGGTGGCTTAACGATTGGTGTTTTAATGCGTGGTGAACCATTAGCCGATGCATTCCACGATTATACAACTTATACCGTTGGCTGTGCACTTTCGGCTCAAATACCAGCATTCCTCATCTCCGTGGCTACAGGTTTAATCGTGGCAAGGGCGGCTACTGAAGAAAATTTAGGATTAGATGCGGTTAATCAATTAACCGCTCAACCCAGAGTGTTATGGATAGCCACCGGCTCTTTAATCTTCTTCTTACTTACGCCTTTACCTAAAATTCCTTTGATTCTTGTTGCCACAACCATTGGCTCAATCGCTTATTTAATGAGTAAATCGTTGAAGGTAGAAGAAAAGAAAACAGTAGAGGAGAAAAAGAAAAAGGAGTTAGAATGGCTTAAAAAACCTGAAAGTGTCACCTCTTTACTGGCTATGGACCCAATGGAACTTGAGATTGGCTATGCACTCATCCCTCTTGTTGACCCGGAACAAGGTGGGGATTTATTAGATAGAGTGACTATGCTTCGCCGACAATCAGCCCTTGAATTAGGAATAGTTGTTCCGCCAATTAGAATTAGAGATAATATTCAACTAAAACCAAATACTTATGTTATTAAAATAAGAGGATTTGAGATAGGTAAAGGCACTATAAAAATCGACCGGTATCTGGCAATGAATCCCGGAACAATAACTGAAGAAATAGAAGGCGAGACAACAATAGAACCCGCCTATGGTTCTCAGGCTATCTGGATTAAAGAAGAACAAAGAGAAGAGGCAGAGAAAATGGGCTATTCCATAATTGACCCTCCAACAATTATCTCAACTCATCTCCAGAAAATAATAAGACAAAACGCCCCGGATTTAGTTACCAGACAGGATGTTCAAAGTTTAATAGATACCCTCAAACAAAATCATCCAACAGTCGTTGCAGAATTAATCCCCAGCCAATTAAGTTTAGGTGAGGTTCAGAAGGTATTACATAATCTTTTACGAGAGGGGATTTCAATTCGTGATTTATTAACTATTGCTGAGGTATTAGCGGATTGGGCACCAAAAACCAAAGATATTGGCTTTCTAACTGAACAGGTAAGGATGAGTCTGGCAAGACAGATTATTCGACAATATTCGAGAGATGGCATTTTATCCGCCATCACCTTACATCCAAAATTAGAGAATGAAATGGCTGATAATCTTCAACAAACATCAGAAGGAGAACAAGTTATACTTGACCCAATCAGACTTCAGAAGATTATTCTGGCACTTCAGGAAGAGATAAAGAAAAATATTAAGGAAGACCCTGTTATTTTATGTTCTCCCAGAATAAGAAGGCATTTTAAAAATTTAATTATGAACTCAATCCCTCAAATAGGTGTTATATCATATAATGAAATAACAAATGTCGAAGTAAAATCAGTGGGGATGGTGAGTGTATCATGATGAAATATAAAACTTATGAGGCATTAACTTTACAGCAAGCGATATTAAAAATGACGATTGACCTGGGAAAAGATGCGTTATTAGTCAGTCATCGAAATATACGCAAAGGTGGGGTATGGGGATTATTTGGGCAAAAAATGGTTGAGGTAACAGCGGCTGTGCCAATGAAATCTGTTCCTGTGCCACCAACTTTACCTAAAACATCTCAAATCATCACCTCGTCTGCTACCCCGCCCCCGGCACAACGAGTCATCTATTCTACTCCAACTCCACCTCAACCTTCTATTTACTACCCATCTCCAAAACCATCACCTCCCCTAAAGGGAAAAGAGGTAGATACTACTTCGGCTGTCCATAAAGAACTTCTGGAGATAAAGGCAAAAATGGAGAGTATGCTTGGCGAAGTCCGAGGCGGCAAAGGACCTACTTACAAATATCCAGGTAAATCAGGAGAGTTATACATCCGATTACTCCAGAATGAAGTGGATGAAACATTATCTGAAACATTAATTAAAAGAGTAATTGCTGAATCACCAGGACCCCTTTTAGAAGACGAATATTATATCGAAGAAAGACTCAGGAATCATATTAGTAGTCTGATTAAAATAGGTAGTCCTATTCAACTTGTTGATGGTAGCCCAAAGATAATCTGTTTAATCGGTCCAACAGGCATTGGTAAGACAACAACATTAGCTAAATTAGCCGCAGATTTTGCCTTTGAAAAGCGTAAAAAGGTAGCGATTATAACCGTTGATACATACCGTATTGCGGCTGTCGAGCAACTCAAGGCTTATGCCGAGATATTAAATCTACCATTAGAGGTCGTATTTACGCCTTCTGAATTTAAAACGGCTATTGATAAATCCTCTGAGTCTAATCTGATTTTGATTGATACCGCCGGCAGGTCTCAACGAAATTCTATGCAATTGGTTGAACTAAAAAGCTTTATTGATTCCGCAGGCTATCGCCTTGAGATTTTTCTACTATTAAGTGCCACAACCAAGGATAAAGAATTAATTGATATTGTTGATAATTTTAAAAAGGTCTCTTTTCATAAACTCATATTTACGAAATTGGATGAAACGGTTACCTTTGGTCCAATATTGAATCTTTCAACACAGATTCCACAAGGGATAGCTTATGTTACTACGGGACAGAATGTTCCTGAAGATATTGAAGAGGCTAATGCCAATAAATTGGCGAAATTGATTATACAGTAGGAGGCGAAGGGTCATTTCCTGCACTCTACTTCTCAAGAGGTGAAATCAATGTTAGACCAGGCAGAAAATCTTAGACAACTGGTTAGACAAAGACAGATTGAAGAAGGGTTTATGTTGCCCGGCTGTAAGATAATAACCATAACAAGTGGTAAAGGAGGCGTTGGAAAAACTAATCTAACTGTAAATTTAGCCATCTCTTTTGCCTTAATGAATAAACGGGTCCTGATTTTAGATGCAGACCTGGGATTATCAAATGTAAATATTGTCATTGGTTTAGTGCCACCACCAAAATATAATCTATTTCATGTCATTAGCGGGCAAAAGGAGATTAAGGAGATTTTGGCTGATGGTCCCTGCGGCGTGAAGGTGATTACCGGGGCAGTTGGAGTTACCAGACTTTCCAATATTTCAGCCAGAAAACGCAAACAATTTATTGACAAATTAAGTAGTTTATTTGACTCATTTGATTTGATTTTAATTGATACCTCTGCGGGTATTTCACCAAATGTGCTATCATTTATCTTAGCCGCTAATGAGGTAGTGTTAATTACTACCCCTGAACCCACGGCTATTGCTGATGCTTACGGCGTAATAAAGGCAAGTTCATCTATGAACAATGATGTTAACCTGAAATTAGTGGTTAATAGAATAACAAATATTATGGAAGGGAAAAAGGTTGCTGACCGAATAGTAAATATCGCCGGTCAATTCTTAAATGTCAAGGTAGAAAATGTTGGGTATCTTTTAGATGACCCTGTGGTGGCAAGGGCAGTTAGGGAACAAGCACCGTTCTTCCTCGCTTATCCAAAATCAAAGGCAACAGATTGTATTTATCACATCCGTAATAAACTGGCTAATATACCTGATGATTCACTTAAGTATGGCATTAAGGGGTTTTTCAAACGATTATTTAGTTCAAATGGAGATGAACATCTATGGGATTAAAGATGGGTTTTTCGGTTGCTTTAATTAGTTCTTTTATTAACGGAGTAGTTACTTATTTTAAATTTTATCAGTATATCTCCAATGCTGAATTAGTTCTATTGATATTCTTACGAGTCCTGATTACATTTATTATATTTTTTGGATTAACCATAGGGATTTATGTATTTCTACAAAAGGAAATACCACAAATATCTGGTAAAAAAGTGCGTCCAAAAAAACCAACAAAAATAGACTATGTCTTACCCTCTGTTTCTCCTGCTGGAGAGAAAATTACAAAAACAGAGGAAAAAGAAACACAGTCAGAAGAAACAATAAAACAGGATGCAGAAGCATTGGCTATGGTAATAAAAACAATGATGGCGGAAGAATAAACTGGTAATTGGTAAGTGGTAATTGGTAACTGGTAATTGGTAATTGGTTAAATAGTTTCGTCCTGAGCTCAGCCGGTAATCCCTCAGTTATCAGTGGTAAAAACTAAATAGAAATTTTCTCTCGCAAAGACGCAAAGTTCGCAAAGATTATAATTTATTCCTTTGCGTTCTTTGCGCCTTAGCGAGAAATTTAATCTTTATGCCTTTCTTCCACCAATAACTGACCGATTACCTCAGCCGAACGGTATTTAATTACCAGTTACCAATTACCAGTTACCAGAATCGAATTCCGTGCGTTATTTGTTCAACACGACATTAGGACCTGGTTTTCTGGAGAGCATCTATCACAATGCCTTGAAGGTTGAGTTTGCAAGACAGAACATCATCTTTGAATCAGAAAAAGAAGTCAAGATATTCTATCAAGGTGTTGAGGTTGGGATTCATAGACTTGATCTTTTTGTTGAAGATGAGATTGTGGTAGAGATTAAAACTGTTGAGGAGATAAGTGGGAAGTATTATAATCAGGTTAGATCCTACCTTAGAGCAGTGGATAAAGAAATAGGGTTACTGGTAAATTTCGCAGACTCCGGGATTGATGTCCGAAGGGTGGAGCAAGAAAAAGTTTGAGCCATTTCTCCAATTCTCCCTTTTCCCCATTTCCCCTGAAAATAGGCTGAAGGCTGAAGGGTATAGGCTGAAGTTTTGAACGCTGTTTCCTTCAGCCTTCAGCCTTTATTTTCATCGTCCTCGTATAATATATATTGTTGGTCATTTTGAATGCCACAATCCTAATTCCTTATTAAAGCCCCCAAGATTGGGGGGTGGGGGTTGAAAATAAAATTAAAAAATTAATTAT
>JBFLYA010000243.1 GCA_040757115.1 bacterium
GTCAACTTCAACACTGGGAGGGAGGCAAAGGGCATGAGAATCAAGCCGCTCTTTATAGAACAGATTGTCAAGAAAACATTATTTTTAGGCACTGCCTTAACGGTCTTAATTTTATTATTCATTATCTTCTATGTGCTCAAGAATGGGCTGGCAGTAATAGATTTAGAATTTCTTTTAAGTTCACCAAAAGAACTCGGCAGAGCTGGAGGAATATTCCCCTGCATTATAGGAACAATTATCCTTCCCGTAGTAGCAATTCTCATTGCCACGCCGCTTGGTGTTGGCACTGCCATCTATTTAACAGAATACACAAGAGAGAGTCGGTTGACAAAAATAATTAGATTTGGCACTGAATGTCTGGCTGGAGTGCCATCTATTATCTTTGGTTTATTTGGATTTGTTCTTTTTGTTGTTTATCTTGGTTTTGGTTGGTCAATTCTCTCTGGAGGATTTACATTGGCTTTTATGATTCTGCCAACAATAATTCGCACTTCGGAGGAGGCAATTAAATCTGTGCCTTATGCCTATCGTGAGGTAAGTTTTTCACTTGGCGGAACCAAATGGCAAAGTATTACCAGAGTTGTGCTTCCTCAAGCATTACCCGGAATAGTTACCGGCATAATCTTAGGTATAGGTAGAAGTATCGGCGAGACCGCCGCGGTAATATTTACGGCTGGTTCATCCTTACAAATCCCGGATTCTTTATTTGATTCAAGTAGAACGATGGCTGTCCATTTTTACATTTTGACCCGCGAGGGTATCTCTATGCAAAATGCCTACGGCACAGCCACTATCCTGATAATTGCTATTTTATTAATTAATCTCTTTGCCTACTGGTTGATGCACCGGTTTATGGCAAAGTTTTCCTGATAGGGTTTAACAATAGGGCTTCACGAAATTATAAAGTAAGTAATCGGTTAAATGGTAATTGGTAACTAATTACCATTCACCAGTTACCAATTACCAAAAATATGGAGTGCAAAATTGGAAGATAAAATTATCGTTAAAGACCTTAACCTTTACTTTGGCTCATTTTGTGCTCTGAAATCTATTAATCTGGAGATTAGAGCGAATGAGATTTTAGCCATTATTGGGCCGGCAAAATCAGGAAAAACTACATTTTTACGCAGTTTAAATAGATTAAATGACTTAATTCATAATGTAAAAGTAGAAGGCGAGGTTCATCTTGATGGTAAAAATATTTACAAAGAGGATATTTCACTTAGCTGGCTTCGACGAAAGGTAGGAATGGTATTTGCCCTGCCGGTTCCACTTCCAGGAAGTATATTTGAAAATATTACCTACGGACCTAAACTGGCTGGTGTTACTTCTAAAGAGACACTTGCATATCTGGTCGAGAAGAGTCTAAATGCCGCATTTTTATGGGATGAGGTAAAAGATAGACTGCATACCTCTGCACTTAAACTCTCTGGTGGTCAACAACAGCGATTATGTATTGCCCGCACATTAGCCTTAGAGCCTGAGGTAATTTTATTAGACGAGCCCTGCTCAGGACTTGACCCAATCTCTACCGCTAAAATAGAAGAGGCACTCCATAAATTAAAAAAAGAATATACTATAGTTCTTGTAACAAACAATACAAAACAAGCGGCAAGGGTATCAGATAACACCGCATTCTTTTTAATGGGAAATTTGGTAGAATATGGTTTAACAGACCATATTTTTACTGTCCCTCAGGATAAAAGGACCGAAGATTATATCTCCGGAAGGTTTGGATAAAAATGACAGATAAAATTGAAATCACCAATCTATCATTTTATTATGGTAACTTTTTAGCATTAAAAAATGTCCAGATGAATATTAAAGAAAAGGCAGTTACGGCTTTAATCGGACCATCAGGCTGTGGGAAATCAACATTGCTTCGCACACTTAATCGAACAAATGAATTACTCGAAGGAACAAAGGTAGAGGGAAAGGTGCTAATTGACCAGCAGGATATTTATGCCCCTCAAACCGATATAATCCAATTGCGAAAAAAGGTAGGTATGGTTTTTCAACGGCCCAATTGTTTTCCGTTATCTATCTATGATAATGTGGCTTACGGACCAAAGGTTCATGGCATCAAGAAAAAGGTTGAATTAGACAGAATAGTAGAGAAAAGCCTGATTGCCACATTGCTTTTTGATGAATTAAAAGATAAATTAAAACAATCCGCATTAAGTCTATCGTTAGAACATCAACAACGACTATGTATCGCTCGTGTTCTGGCTTTAGGTTCGGAGATTATTTTACTTGATGAGCCTTGCTCTGCCCTTGACCCAATTACTACCTTACGCATTGAAGAGCTATTAGCAGACCTCAAAAAGGATTACACGATTGTCATTGTTACTCATAACATGCAACAGGCGGCAAGGGTCTCAGATTATTCTGGTTATATGTTATTAGGGGAACTTGTTGAATTTGACCGAACATCTAAAATATTCACCAACCCGCAGGATAGACGAACCGAAGATTATATCACCGGAAGGTTTGGGTAAATAAATGGTAATTGGTAATTGGTAAGTAATAAGTCAGTTATTTGGGGGAATGAACATTAACCTGCGGAGAACAAAGCAATGAAAATAGTAGGCAAGTAGGTAGTAGGTAAGTAGGAAAGGGATAAAGGATGTGCACGGTATTCCTCTTCTGGGGGCAATGTCTCCCCCTTTCCTACTCTCCTACTTCCTACTTTCAGGAGAATCCCCCATTTCACTGACCCATTACATTGGTAACTATTGTCACCAGTTACCGCTTACCAATTACCAATTACCAAAAGAAAGGAGGACACAAAAATGGAAAGATTTTTTGATGAGGAATTAGAAGAATTGAAGGCGAAGCTACTTTATATGGCTGAGATAGCAGAAAAGATGATAGAATTGGCTATTCGTGGATTAATAGAACGGAATAAGGATTTAGCCTCGGGGGTGTTTAAGGCTGAGAAGGAAATAAATATACTTCATATTGAGGTGGATGAATTGTGCCTGCGGCTCATTGCCCTACGACAACCAACGGCTAAAGACTTGAGATTTATTACCGCCGCAATGAAGATAAACAGCGAATTAGAACGAATTGGAGACCAATCTGTCAATATCTCAGAAAATACTGAGGTCTACTTAAATTATCCTGAAGTAAAACCATTAATTGATACCCCACGCATGGCAGAGATTGCCAGACAAATGGTCAAAGATAGTCTATCTTCATTTGTAGATAAGGATGTAGAGTTAGCTCGCTCTGTCCTTCGACGCGATGATGAAGTAGATGGCTTACGAGACCAGATATTTCGCGAGCTTTTAACTTATATGATGTCAGACCTGACGAAGATTCAACCAGCATTAGCCTTAATTCTTATTGCCCGAAATATCGAACGGATAGCCGACCACGCCACAAATATCAGCGAAGATGTAGTATTTATGGTTTTAGGCAAGGATATAAGACATCATATTGAAGAAGTGAGGGAATGATTGCAAACATTAGAATTGCAGGGCACAAGATTTAATTCTTGAGATTACTTCTTTTAATCTTTGCTCATCAACCGTTAATGCGAATCGTATGTAGCCCTCTCCATAATCTCCAAATCCCACACCCGGCGTAGTCACAATACCTGCTTTTTCAATAAGTTGAGTCGTGAGTTTTGTTGAGGTAAGATGATTTGGGGTGGATAGCCAGATGTAAAAAGTCGCTTTAGATTTTTTTACCTTCAAACCTAAACTATTCAAACCATCGCTTAAAACATCTCGTCGAGATTGATACATTGTTCGCATCTGCTCTACACAATCCTGAGAAGATGTAAGTGCTTTAATTGCCGCATATTGCACTGCCTGAAATATCCCGGAGTCAATATTAGTCTTGACTTTGAGGAGTCCCGAGAGCACCTTTTCATTTCCAACAGCAAATCCAATTCGCCAGCCCGTCATATTATAGGTTTTAGAAAGGGAATGAAATTCTATCCCAACTTCTTTCGCACCATCTACCTCAAGGAAACTTACTGGCTTTATCCCATCAAAATAAATCTCAGAATATGCCGCATCATGACAGACAATAATGTTGTATTTATTGGCAAATTCTACGACTTGCTGGAAAAACTTTAGACTGCAAGTAGCCGAAGTAGGATTATTCGGGTAATTAAGAAAGAGTAACTTTGCTTGAGAAAGAATATTATCTGGTATTTCACTCAAATCAGGTAAAAAATCATTCTGTTCTCTTAATGGAAGTGAGTATGGCGTTGCCCCGGCTAATATCGTTGCAGATTGATACACAGGATAGCCCGGGTCAGGAACTAAAACTACATCATTTGTCTCAACAAAGGCAAAAGGAATATGGGCAATTCCTTCTTTCGAGCCAATCAAAGGTAAAACTTCTTTTTCCGGGTCTAATTCTACGCCAAATCTATTTTTATACCAGTTAGCAATCGCGACTCTAAGTTCTAAAAGTCCATTATAAGAGGGATATTGATGGTTTTTAGGGTCGTATGATGCCTGATTTAATGCCTCAATGATATGATTTGGTGTAGGCATATCCGGGTCTCCAATACTTACATCAATCAAATCTATCCCTTTTTTCCTTGCCTCTTGTTTCAACTCATCAATTTTAGCAAATAAATAGGGTGGTAATGCGGCTATTCGATTAGCCATTTCTATTTTAATCTTACTCAATGTTATTCCTCCTCTACTTTCAAGGTTATAAATCGTAACTGTTATAAATTCAACACATCTTGCATATCATACAAACCTGGTGTTTTTTTTGCAACAAATCTTGCGGCTTTAATTGCTCCATGAGCAAATGTTAGCCGTGAATGGGCACGGTGAATAAGTTCCAATCGTTCACCTTCACTACCAAAAATGACTGTATGTTCTCCAACAATATCCCCAGACCTAAGAGCAAATATACCAATTTCATCAGGTTTTCGCTCTCCTACCTGTCCCTGTCGGCTATAAACTGCAACTTGATTAAAATCCCTATTTAGACTATTGGCAATTATCTTGCCTAACATTATTGCCGTGCCAGATGGGGCATCTTTTTTATGGTGATGATGTGCTTCAAGTATCTCTACTTCGTAATCATTCCCTAATACCTTTGCAATCTCACCGACTAACTTAAACAGAAGATTAACTCCAATACTCATATTTGGGGCAAAAACAATCGGGATAGAAAATGATAGGTCATTTATGCAATCTGTTTGAGCCTTATCTAATCCCGTTGTTCCAATGACCATTGCCAGATTATTTGCCGCGGCTATTTCAAGATGCTCAATCGTTGTTTTAGGATTAGTAAATTCAATCAAAACATCGCCTGATTTAATGATTTTTTCTAAACTATCGACAATAGGCACGGTTATTCTTTTATCTCCAATTCTTTCACCAATATCACAACCAATCGCCTCATGTCCTGAATGCTCAATTCCAGCAATCAATTCCATATCTTTTTGCTCAAATACTAACTTCGCAATCATACTTCCCATCCTACCACAGACACCGCTGACAATTACTTTAATCATTAATATTCCCTCCTTTTGAGTAATGGTAACCGTTCAGGGATATAGCCACAGAGTCACAGAGAACACAGAGGGAATATATAACCACGAATGAACACGAATAATAAAAA
>JBFLYA010000244.1 GCA_040757115.1 bacterium
TTCAAGCAGTCCTGGTCCAAGTTCCTTATGCACCGCAACCGCAACATCAACTATGATTTTCCCGATTTCATTTTCATTCATCTTTGTGTCCTTTGCGTCTCTGTGTGATTATTTTTATTAGTCTAACCTTAGATTATACTGCCTATCGGCAGTTTTTATTTTACTGCATTATAAGTTAGGCTAGTTATAGAGTAGCATAAATAGAATATTCTGTCAAGAAAAATTTTAATATCAAAATTAGAAAATACTGAAAAATAACATCATGGTATTATACTGCCTATTAGCGGTTTTTATTTTACTGCATTATAAATTTTTTCGACCTGTGCAGGTTAGCTTTAAGATTATTATTCTTCCCTTACCTTAAAAATGTCCGAAGGGGAATAAGGAGATAAGGAAGGATTATAAATTCCCTGGATAATTGGGCAAAAGGTTATGGTTATGAAGTTGGTATGGAAGCCTGCTCCCTGATTTTCATCAGAGCTTGCCCTGAATTCATTTCAGGGGCAGGCTCTGACAGGCTCAGGAGTTAGCTCAGGATGGTTATGCAAAAAGACTAACCCTGGCCTGGCGCCAGGACAGGCTTCATAACCCCTAAACCAAACCACCCTCCTAACCATAGTGTCGTGTTGAGTAAGTTTTGCACGGGGTATCATCATATTTCATAACCTGCAAACGGATAATTGGTAACTGGTAATTGGTTAAATAGTTTCGTCATGAGCTCAGCCGAACGGTATTTAATTACCAGTTACCAATCACCAGTTACCAGAATCAAATTTCGTGCGTTATTTGTTCAACACGACAATAGGTGTTTAGATTCTCAGTCCTTCAATCTCTACCTCATCTATTGGGCAGACATTTAGGATTTCCTCTTTATGTGAGTCCCAAATAACTCTGATTCCACTTTTGCCTTTATCATCCGAATATCTCGCACAGATAGCGGCGGCTTTTAACAAGTTGTCTGGCTCAATTTGTCCCCGGCAGATGACAATAGGACCTTTATAATTGACAACCATAACCTGGACATCATCCTTACCCAATTCAAGAAGCCTTTCATTCTCCTCCTCATTTCTTCCAACAACTACCTTTAATTCTTCTGATAGTCTAAAATGTCTGCCAATCTTCAAAAACTCAATATCAATCAAGGTTGGAGCATCGGTATGAGTAAGTAAATCCTTCATCTTTTTTGCAAATTCTGGGTCTGTTAACAGACAGCCACCTGCGGGAGATGGATAATCATTTATCTGTAGCTCTTTTGCCAGCTGAATTTGAGGTTTTCTTGAACGACCAGAAATACTAAGGAGTTTTTCTCTATCTACCCAGCCTTTTTCTTCAGGTAAGGTTGGTTTGAGCAATTTTGCAGATAAAGGCCGCAATACCAATCCCTCAAGCCCACTTTCGCGGTCAATTATCTCCATTGCCCTTCGATATTGGGACATAGGTCTTTGCCCAAGGACCTCGCCAGTAACGATAAAGGATGCTTCTGATATGGTCATATATTCTTTTGCCTTTTTAAGCATTAGAATTCGGCAATCAATGCAGGGGTTTATATTTTTCCCGTAGCCATACTTAGGATTTTTAAGCATCTCCAGATATTCTTTGCCGAGTTCAAATACCTTTAATTTCATCCCACATTTCTCGGTTACGATTTCTGCAGAATGTGAATAGTCTTTAATTTGATTCCATCGCCAAAATGGGCTAATAAAGTTTATCGCCTCAACCTCTATTCCCATCTTGAGTATTATCTCTATGGCGATGGTGCTATCCAATCCCCCGGATAAGAGGGCTAATGCCTTATGTGTCATAAAACCTTCACGCTCCAATATTTCCCCTGAAAATAGCGAATTAGTGAATTAGAGATTAGCGAATTATCTTGCGTCCGTGCTTTCGCAGACTCATGAGCGTTTTTCCTTTTCTTACACTACCTGATATGGTGAACGGTTACGAGTTGATGAGGATAATCTTATCCCCGGCTTTAATCTTGCCGCCAGATATTACCTCGGCAAATATCCCTTCTTTTGGCATCACGCAATCGCCTGCTTGATAATAAATGGCACATCTATCATGACAGACTTTCCCGAGCTGACTTATTCTCAAAAGCACATCAGAGCCTATTTTAAGTTGGTTTCCTATTTTTAGCAAAAGTAAATCAATTCCACTGGTAGTGATATTCTCTGCAAAATCTCCTGGACCGACCGCAAGCCCCATCTGTTTCATCTTTTCAATCGATTCAAGGGCTAATAGGCTTACCTGGCGATGGGATACCTCATTTTTAATATCAGGACTGATATTGGCATGCCCATCATCTTTGAGTCCACAATCCTTTATCAGTTGCCAGGCTTGACTAACGGGTTTTTTCCGTTCACCTTTGTTTTTACTGATATTAACTGAAACTACCTGACCAATCATTAAATCCGCTCCATTTACAAATTAAATTCACCGATTAATAGCCACAGAGTCACAGAGAACACAGAGGGAATATATAACCACGAATGAACACAAATACAAAGAGATTTGGAGTGCGAGGCTGTAACCTCACTTCTGGCAAGCCAAAAGGCGAACCTAAAGGTTCGCACTACATTTATGGGATGTCAGAGGTTAATTCGTGTGCATTTCTGGCTAATTTCCTTAATTCTCTGTGAACTCTGTGCCTCTGTGGCTGAACGCTTACCAGTTTCTTTCAATCCACAATCCGCAACTCCTCAAACAGTCCTAACTTTACCAGTTCCTCAATAAGATACATCACATCTTTTTTAAGCAATGGCTCACCGCCAGTAATTCGCACCCGTCTAATGCCAAGTTGAGCCATCAAACCTGCCAGTCGGATTATCTCCTCGTATCTTAAAATCTCCTGATGACTCTTCTTACCTATCTCTTTCCATGATTGACAGTAGATACACTGTAAATTACACATATCCGTAATAGAAAGACGCAAGTAATTAATCTGACGATGGTAACTGTCTGTAAGCATAGGTAGTTCACCTTCTTATAAATTCTTCTTCCAGAAAATCAGCTATTTTTGAGTAATCACTCAGTTCAAAGCAGGGTATTTCAAGGTTAAAAGGACAGTCACTTACTACCGCCACGAGATTATCTTTTTCAGGATTACAGAGCAAACCAGTTTTTTTTACTATCTCCTGGCGAAAGACCTCAATCTTCGGTTTATCCTCAAGTTTATAGCCTTCAGTTAAAATAAGGTCTAATTCAGAAAGATACATTCTGCTAATCTCATCGATACTACAGGGATTTTTCAACTTACGGATGAGCATCAATTTATTCTGCCCGGCTAAAACAGTAGTTTGGGCACCAGCGAGTTGATAGCGATAGGTATCTTTCCCTTCACAGTCAACTTCCCCCTGTTTAATTATATGGCTGTGATGCTTAATTACGCCAATAGCGTAACCCCTTTTTCTTAATTCTGGCACCAGACTTTCAATTAAGGTTGTCTTACCACTATTTTTTCTACCAACGATAGAGACTATTGGAATCATTGTGAAATAAGTATAATTGATTTTACTTTATTTGTCAATAGATTAAAGATATGAGTGCAAACCGGAAACTAAGAAACTGACCCCAAGAAATGTGAAAAGGATAACAAGTAACCCGACTATGGCTAAATAGGAAAGAGTCTTTTTGCTTACTCCGATAAACCTCAGATGAAGGAATAAGGCATAGTATAGCCAGGTAATTAAGGCCCAGACCTCTTTTGGGTCCCAACCCCAGTATCTCCCCCAGGCAAAATATGCCCAGATAGCACCGGAGATGATGCCAAAAGTAAGCAACGGGAAGCCTAATTTAATTAAATAAATCGTTACCTCAGAAAATCTTTTCTCTTTATCCTTAAAAAGTGAGACAATAGCAGAAATAGTCGCCAGACTAAAAAAGGCATAAGCCAGAAAACAACTACTGACATGAATATGTAGCCAGGGGCTTTGAAGGGCGGGCATAAGTGGTTTTGTCTGCCAGGTAAAGGTTAAACTGGTGATTATTCCAGCCGCGGATAAAAGTGTTGTCCAGACACCAAGATTAACCCATTGAAACCATTTAAGCCCAACTAACCAGATTATGGGTATCAGCCAGCTTAAAAAAAGCAAAGATTCGTAGAGATTGGTAAATGGTGGATGACCTGTGTTAATGCTTAAAATAACCAACCCGAGTGTCTGGATAATAAGCCCTGCAGAGATAAGAATTATCCTACCTTTCTGCTTGAAATTAGGAATTACGGATAAAAGATAAACAATGACAACGACTCCAAATAAGATTTTATCTGGCAAAGTAAAACCTCCTTATCAGCCCCAAAAGGATAAGAAATGAACCCAGAATGGCTATCTTTGCTCCAGGGTCTTTAACCACCTCAAGACTACTCCAATATTTCTCGACCACCATCTCTTCAAAGTCAAGATGAGATAATATTTTCCCTTGCCGATGATGAAAATCCTTGTGTTTGAGAAATAACCATCCATTTTCTTTTAGCGTATCGTCTTTGTAAACGGCAATTTTCACGGCAGGGTTCTTAAATTCCGCAGACCTAGAAAATGTTCTACCATCACTGTCGATAGCAAAATCAGGCAAGAAATCAATCAGTTTAAAAGTGAGACCACTTTCTTCCTCAATAACCTCATCCCCTATTCCCTTAAAGACTATTTTTCCCCGCGGAGAAGCAATCTTTAAACGGACATCAGACAGTTCATAGCCTTGCTGGTAAAAGTTAAATCCGTTGAAGGAAAGAGGATGGTTAACCAAACTTTCCCCTTTTTTGACTAATTGGTTATTTAAAAATATAGAAATGGTGCTTTTAAATTCTCTTGGTGTTTGCCCATCATCATAAAACTTAAGGTCAAAGTCATCCAACCTTATTATCAAATTCGTCTCAGGTAGTCTCTGTTTTTCTCCTTCTCTTATCTCTATCACCTGGCGATAGCCAAAGAGAAGGGTAATTAATGCCCCAGTTAGAATTACCAGGAAACCTGAATGAATCAGCCAGGAAGTCAGGGAGACTTTTTTTCTCAAAATAAGACAGGTAAGGATAATTCCTGCGGCACAAACTAAAAGCAGGAGGAAAAATGGGGAGTGATAAAATTCCACATCATTCTTAAAACTACCAAAGATTAAGACACCAACGATAACACCACATAAAACCCCGCTTAGAAAAAATATCTTTTTCATATTTTTCTTAATTAAGATAGCATAATTACTCTAATTTGTCAAGAGGCAGACCGAGAATTCCTGGTATGGAGTGCGGCGGTATCTTGCTACCGCTTTCGGATAAGGCAAAAGCAATCTTTCGCACTCCAAAGGCTATTTTCAGAAGAAACGGACATGAGCCAAGGCTCACAAAGGGCAATGAAAATGGGAGAAGGACAACCCCCTAACCCCCTTTATTAAGGGGGAATTGCTGAGAGTTTCTTTCTTCCCGAATCCCGAGTCCCGAATCCCGATTTTCAGAAGAAACGCTCATGCCCCCACGGGACACAAAGTCTTATGGTGAAATGTCAAGTAAAAAATTAAGTTTTTTTAAAAATATTTTTCTTGACTTATATCCCTAAAAAGGCACAAAAATAGTATGTTCGGATACAAGTGAATTTTTTAAATAT
>JBFLYA010000245.1 GCA_040757115.1 bacterium
TTTATCTGGAGGCCAGGCATAGCGTATCCGCTCTCTCTTAGGATTATAAAGTGCTAAAAACGAATCTATCTCCTTTGCTACATCACTTACAGTTACCTTAAATAATCCTCGTTTAGGTATGTTTATCCTGTAATAATCTATATCTTGCTTTGGGGCAATGTTATTACCCGTGATTACCTGACCTAATTCTATCTTCGTTGCCTGATTAAAACTGTCATTCGGCTCAAAGAGATCTTGGGCAAAAGTCTTTGTGGCAAAAATACATGGGATAACTAATCCTACGAATACACTTAAAATCAAACTTTTTTTCATTTTGTCTATTCCTCCTCGTATAATATAATATGAACACTCTCGGATAAATTTGAGCGTTGATTTTATTAGCCTTCACACACCTCGAATTTTCCCTTCACCCCCAGTATTCCCCTCTTGAGAGGCTTATCGTTACCCACAAGTCCAAATATAGTTAATTGACAATTATCAATTAGCCATTATCAATTCACAATTAATATTTGATGTTAACAAAATTAACAAGTAACTATTCACCACGAAGAGCACGAAGGGCAGGGAGATGTTACAGAACAAATCTCTTTATGCCTTCTTTCAATCTTTCCACATTGAAATTTATCACTAGACCAACCTTGATATTTGCCAATTTCATATATGTTAATATTTGAGCTTCATGAATTCGATAATTCATCAAATTTCACTTCGTGCTCTCCGTGCCTTTCGTGGTGAATAGTTACCTAATCGATAATTCACTAATTCGCTAGTCTTACAACCCTATTTATTTCCTCTTCTGAAAGTTCTGTTATCTCAGCAATCATCTCCAATTTAAACCCTTTTTTATACATCGATTTAGCTGTTTCTATTGCCTTCCTATATTCGCCTTGTTGTAATCCTTGTTCTAATCCTTGTTGTAACCCTTGTTCTAATCCTTGTTGTAATCCTTGTTCTAATCCTTGTTGTAACCCTTGTTCTAATCCTTGTTGTAACCCTTGTTCTAATCCTTGTTGTAACCCTTGTTCTAATCCTTGTTCTAACCCTTTCTTTTCGGCATAAGAAATCGATGCCTTTTGAATATAGATGAAATCTTTCCTTTTATGCTGTATCTCTAATTCTTTAGCACTCAGACCTGCTTGATTGGCTATCTCAAATGCCTTCTTTATCTCTTTACTCATCCCCAGTGTTTTGGGTATGTAATTTAGCTTACCCGCATTTTTTATAAAATATATCCATTTATCCGTAATATCACTTAATTCACTTTCTTCCTTCTTGAATTTTGGCAACTCAATGAAGATTAATTCAATATCTCCACTATATTCAACTAACTCCTCCTTCTCTATCAATCTGAAGTAACTGATGACCTTTGTCCACTCACTAAACATCTCAAAATCAGTAATAGTGATAGCAATAATCGGGTTTAATAGATAAAATTCATCACCACATAAAAGTTGCGTAGAATATGCCTTCGCCGCATTGTAGAGAATCCTTTTTTCTAATCCTTCATAATTTAATATCTGCATCTCAATAATTACGCCACTACCATCTGATAATATTGCCTTGACATCAACATAGGTATCTTTCATCCCTTTAAGTAACGGTATCTGATATGGGTCAACTATGGTTAAATCTTCAATAATGCTTCCATCTTTGAATTTAACCACGGAGTTTATAAAGTTTATAAGTATATCTTTTGATTGTTTACTTCCAAATACCTTTTTAAAGGCAAAGTCTGTTTTTACATCTAAAAACTGCATATTTTTATTCCTCCTTGAATTCGTATTTCGTAATTTGTAGGTAACTATTCAGCCACAGATGGATACAGATGAAACACTGATTTTATTTTTTTATCCCTGCTAATCCGCCTCGATCAGATTACTATTCGCCAACCATAACTCCTGTGTATTTTACTTTAATTGGGTATTCCAATTCTGGTGAATATTTCCAGGCTAATAATTCAATCTATTATGTTTTTTGATAAACTCTTTCCCAAAAAGCATAACCAAAATATTGTAGACTTCAAATGCACATCCTCAGTTCTTTTTTCATATTTTAAACTCATTCTATTTCATCCGTGTTAATCCGTGTCCATCAGTGGCTGAATAATTACATTTTTATATTCTTTGTGTCTTGGTGGCTGAATAGTTACATTTGTAGAATGAATAACAAACAATGAACTGGACTTTCGTAAATTTTATGCTCCTATTGAGGCTATCTAAAGCTCTCTTTATCCTTATCAATCTGTTTATTTTGTTCAAAGATGGCAAAATTAGACTCAAAAGCCTGATGATTTTTTTGCAACTTATCCTTTGAAGTTGAGTTGATAAAAAATGTTTTACCTATTTTCTTCCCTTTGTGTCCTTTGCGTTACTACTTTGTGCCCTTTGCGATTTATCCTTTTTTAATCGCAAAGAACACAAAGAAATCAACCGCAAAGAACGCAAAGATTAAAGGCAAAAGAAATCATAAAAAATTCACGAAACACCAGTTTATACAAAACTTTGCTTGTATTTACTAAAGTTTTTTTGAGGTCTTCATATTATTAAATATCTGTGAAGCAGTAAGAATATCCACTGCTCGTTGAAGTTGCGTGTCTAAAATCAGGTCATAAACAGGTTCCTTTTTTAACTCCTTTTTTCTGATTTCTATATCTATCTTTTTCTTAAGGAGCACTTCTTTTATTTTTATCCCATCTTTTTCTAAATTAGCCAGTAGTTCTTTCATATCATCTTCTGTATATGGATTATGTTCTTCAATAAATTTTTTTACATACCCTTCTTTTTCTATCTTATTAAACATCTCTGCATCTTCCTTACTTAATTCATATTCTTCGGCAGTAATATCAGGAATGATTCCTTTATCATGGATAGATTTACCTGAAGGTGTATAGTATTTAGCCGTAGTGAGGGCTATGCCGGAGTTATCTGCGAGTGAAATAACTGTTTGCACTGAGGCTTTTCCAAAACTTGGCAAACCAACGATAACTCCTCGTGGGGGAGCAACTCTTCTTTTAACAAGCCATTTTTCTGATTCTATCTCATTAATAGAAATATCCTCTTTATTCTCAAGCAATTTAGCCCATTTATCATATTCTACCTTATTAGTGATTAAAAATTTCTCATATTGTGGGTCTTGAATAGCTCCAGCAACAATTTCTGAACCACTGGCACTCCCATGGTTAATTAAAACTACCATTGGATAATCACCATCCAGCCCTGAATCTGTTGCCTGATAATCTTGATTCATTTGTGGAATGCGACCATTAATGGAAACAATCAATTTCTTATCGGATAAAAATTCATCCGTCACTGCCACGGCTGAATCTAATAACCCACCCGGATTATTTCTTAAATCTAAGATTAAACTCTTCATATCCTTTTCTTTTAACTTTAAAAGGGCATTATGGAATTCATCTGGTGTCTTTTGATTAAAATTAGTTATCCGAATATAACCCATATCTTTCTTAATCATATCATATTTAACACTTTCGATTTTGATTATATCACGAATAATCGTAAATTTAAGCCATTCTTTTTCACCTTCCCTTTCAACGCTAATCGTAACTTCTGTTCCCTTAGGACCTCTTAATTTTCCAACCGCCTCAAATAAGGTAATATCTTTTGTTGTAACTCCATCAATCTCCATAATTTTATCACCTGCTTTAACGCCCGCCAGTGCCGCTGGTGTTTCCTCAATCGGTGAAATAACCGTTAATTGATTATCTTTAAGACCAATAACAATTCCTACTCCACCAAATTCACCTTCTGTCTCCACTTTCATCTCTTTATATGATTCTGGGGTCATAAATCGTGTATGTGGGTCATTCAAACTTTTTAATAAGCCGCTAATGGCTCCATAGATTAAATCCTTTGACTTAACTTTATCAATATCCACATATTGAGTCTGGACAATAGAGAGTGCCTGGGTAAAAAGCCGTATGTCATCATACATTTGTTGATTTTTATCGGATGATGACCTGCTATCTCCGACTATTAGTCCTAAAAATGTTAGCCCAACAATTAACCACAATATTTTCTTACGAAACATCTTATCCTCCTTACAAAAAAACTCTCTTTATTTATATTATCGACAAAATATAACGATTTCATTATACCCTATAATTATATTTATGTCAACAAAAAAAATTTTTTTCAAACTTAATACCCCATTCTAAATGGTTCGACCCACACCTCATCTCCTTCTCTAATTTCATTTTGCTCTGGTAAAATCATCATCAAGCAATTAGCCACTAACATGGAAGAAAGTATCCCAGAACCTTGAGGACCGGTTGTGGTCACTTCCCAGCCATCTTTTCCTTGCGAAAGTATCCCCCTTAGAAATTCTGTTCGATTATCCTTTTTAGTCCTTTGAAATTTAGCCTTAGCTTTAAACTGGATAATTTTATCATAATCTTTATAACCAGCCATTTTCAAAAGGGCACATCGGACAAATTTAATAAAACTCACCATTACCGAAACAGGATTACCCGGCAAACCAAAGAAGTAACAATTACCAATCTTGCCAAATGAAACAGGTTTTCCTGGTTTTACATTCACCTGCCAGAATTCCAGATTACCCAATTCATTTACTACTTCTTTTACTAAATCATACTGGCCTACCGAAACACCACCAGAGGTAATGATAGCATCTGCTTTATTACTTGCCTGGGCGAATTTCTTCTTTAAAACATCTTTATCATCTCTGATAATGCTTAGATCAATTATTTCTACCCCCAATTGTGTTAGTAATCCCATTAAAGTGTATCGATTGCTATCGTATTTTTTGCCTGATGGTCGTTTTTCTCCAGGCAGAAGGAGTTCATCGCCGGTGGAAGCAATGGCAACCGTTAATTTTCTAAAGGCATTTATAGTTGTATATCCCATTGCGGCTAACATCCCCATTTCTTGTGGTTTAATCCAGGTACCTTTGTCTAATATCAGGTTACCCTGTTTAATATCTTCACCTTGAAATCGGATATTAGCCCATTTTTTAGCGGCTTTTGGGGGAATAGTTACCCACTCACCTTCCTGACCTGTCACTTCTTGAATAACGACTGTATCGGCTCCTTCAGGGAGGGTAGCACCTGTCATAATCCTAACTGCTTGTCCCTCTTCAATCTTTTTATCAAAATACCCTCCTGCGGGTAACTCACCAATTACCTTTAATCTTGAGGGGGCTATTTCACTAATATCCTCGTATTGAATGGCATAACCATCCATTGCTGAATCATTATGAGATGGAATATCAAAAGGAGCGATTATATCTACGGCAAGAATTCGATTTAATGATGCGACAATCTTAATTTCATCAGTTTCTTTAACCGTCACAACAGTTTCCAGTATTTTTGTTTTTGCCTCTTCAAATGAAATCAATTTTAAATATCCTTTTGCAGGCAATTATATCAAAAACTTGAATCTATGTCAATTAAATTCTTGTAACTGCTGTGATTCAGACACTGGACATCAACCAT
Organism: bacterium; assembly: GCA_040757115.1. Classification (NCBI taxonomy): domain Bacteria; species bacterium. The sequence continues at coordinate 5,471 of JBFLYA010000245.1, forward strand.
CAACCATCAACTATCAACTATCAACCATACTAATGTGAAGTTTTGGTTAATATTTACTATACTTATCGGCATTTCTAAGTAAAATTTTG
>JBFLYA010000246.1 GCA_040757115.1 bacterium
ATAGTTGATAGTTTATAGTTGATAGTTTATAGTTGAAGGACTATAGACTATAAACTATAAACCATAAACTATAAACCATAAACTATAAACTATACACCATAAACTATAAACTATAAACCATAAACTATACACTATAAACTATAAACGAGTTTTGCATTTTGCTTTGGAGGAAATTGATAAAAATAGAGGTTTTAAATACCCGCTTAAAAACTACAGTTTCATAGTTTTGCAGAACTATAGAAACAAGGAAACAAGGGAGGGTTTTATTAACTTTATTCTCCTGGAGGTAAATGAATGCCTAAATTTGGAAAAAAAGAAGAAGGACTTTTTTGTTCTTTCTGTAGCAAAGGACAGACAGAAGTAAAGAGATTAATTGCCGGTCCAGGGGTTTATATCTGCGATGAATGTGTCTTACTGTGTAATGAAATTATGGCTGAAGAGTGGTTTAATGATTACAAAGATACTCAAATAGGACTTTTACCACGGCCTAAAGAAATTAAGGCAATATTAGATGAATATGTTATTGGACAGGAAAGGGCAAAAAAGATACTTGCAGTCGCTGTTTATAACCATTATAAAAGGATAAATGTAAGTATTAGAAAATCCGATGTAGAATTAGAAAAAAGTAATATTGTCTTAATTGGTCCAACTGGTTCTGGAAAAACCCTCTTAGCTCAAACATTAGCCAGAATCCTTGATGTCCCATGTGCGATTGTCGATGCAACCGCATTAACTGAGGCAGGCTATGTGGGTGAAGATGTAGAAAATATACTTCTTCAACTTGTTCAAAATGCTAATTTTGACATAAAAAAGGCAGAAGCAGGAATAGTCTATATTGATGAAATAGATAAAATCGCTCGTAAAGGTGGAGATAATCCATCTATTACCCGTGATGTTTCTGGAGAAGGTGTTCAACAGGGATTACTTAAAATCCTGGAAGGAACAATTGCTAATGTTCCACCACAAGGAGGACGAAAGCATCCGCATCAGGAATATATTCGGCTGAATACGATGAATATCCTCTTCATTTGTGGCGGAGCTTTTGTTGGATTAGAAAAGGTAGTTGAAGAAAGAATCGGCAAAAAAGTAATGGGATTTGGTGGTGATATTCAAAGTAGAGAAAAAAAGAAAATAGGAGAACTGTTACAACAACTTATTCCAGAAGACCTGTTAAAATATGGACTTATACCTGAGTTCGTAGGCAGATTACCAGTTATTGCCTCATTAAGCAGTTTAGAAAAAACTGATTTAATGCGAATTCTCACTGAGCCTAAAAATGCCTTGACCAAACAATATAAGAAATTCTTTGAGCTGGAAGGGATAAGATTAAAATTTACGGATGATGCCATCGATTTAATTGCAGATATTGCCCTGACACGAGAGACAGGAGCAAGAGGATTACGAGCAGTAATTGAAGAAACAATGCTTGATATTATGTATGAAATACCTTCCAAAAGCAATATTAAAGAATGTGTTGTTACCAGAGAAGTCGTGTTAAATAAAATTGCTCCAACTTTAGTCCTGCATAAAGAAACCGCATAAAGGATTATGCCTCGAAATCAGTGTGATTATCACAAACAATTTCCACCGGTGCAATTAGAAATAAAGGGATAATATTTTGGGAGGAATATCACATGCTTCATAAAATATATTTAGCCTTTTTATGGCATTTTCATCAACCAATGTATAAAAATATCATTAATACTCAAAAAGGGGCATATTTTATGCCATGGGTAAGAATGCACTCGATAAGAGATTATTTTAGTATGGCATATTTACTTAAAAAATATCCCAAAATACATCTTACCTATAATTTTGTTCCATCTTTATTATGGCAAATTGAGGATTATGTTAATAATTCAGCCACAGATAGAGAATTAGAATTATCATTAAAACCCGTTTCTAAATTATCTCAAGGAGAGAAGAATTATATTTTAATGCACTTTTTTGATGGAAATTATGAAACTCAAATTTATCCATATCCTCGATATAAAGAGTTATTGCAAAAAAGACAATCTAAAAAAACCTTTACCGGGCAAGATTTGATTGATTTAAAGATGTGGTTTAATTTAAGTTGGTTTGGGGAAATATTTAAACAAGGCGAGGTAACACTCCCGGATTCAAATATTCTCCCGGTTAAAGATTTTATAGAAAAGGATAGTGGATTTAAAGAAGATGATATTACTCAAATAATAGATTTGCAGTATAAAATTATGCGTAATATCATTCCTATTTATAAAAATCTTCAGGAGAAAGGTCAGATTGAAGTTTCTACCAGCCCATTTTACCATCCAATTATTCCTTTGATTTATGATACAAATCAGGCAACTATTGATAAAGAGGGATTGACATTGCCACCACGCTTTTCAATGCCAGGGGATGCAAAGGCACAGATTGATTTAGCCGTTGAGTATTATTCTAAGATATTTGGTCAACCGCCACGAGGGATGTGGCCATCAGAAGGGGCTGTAAGTCAATCGACTATTCATCTATTTGCTCAGGCTAATCTCAACTGGATTGCTACGGACCAGGGGGTATTACAGAAATCCGGTAAATATGGCTACGAGGCTTATAAGCCAGATGTCCTATGTTCACCTTACTTAGCCTTCGATGAAGAGAAAAATTCAGAGATAACCATTTTCTTCCGCGAAACTAAATTATCTAATGTTATAAGTTTTGATTATCAAAGATATAGAGATTACAAACAGGCGGCTATGGAATTTATTAATTGGGTAAAGGGATTTGCCCATAACGAAGACCGAATTTTAACTGTTATCCTTGATGGAGAAAATCCCTGGGGATATTATCGTAAGACGGGCGTAGAATTTCTTAATGCCCTTTATAAAAATTTATCTAAAGATAAAGAAATTATTACAGTTACATTTTCAGAATACATCACTGGTAATTCTGCTCGAGGTATTTTAGCCCATCCTAAAGAGACTCAAAAAAAGGTTTATGACCTATTTTGTGCCAGCTGGATAGACCAGGCCGGGTCTATGCCCGGAAATGACCTTGGCACCTGGATAGGTGATAAAGAAAAGAATAATGCCTGGAATTTACTCCGTTTGGTTAGGGAGGATTTAGACAAAAAGGGTATTACCCCACAAAACTATCCACAGGTGTTTGAATCAATCTATGCGGCAGAAGGAAGCGATTGGTTCTGGTGGTATGGCACTGATTACTCAAGTGACCGTGATGACCAGTTTGATACATTATTTAAAGACCATTTAAAAAATGCCTATTTGCGATTAGGATTGACATCAAGTCTCACCCAAAATTCTGTTAACATAACTTCAAATTTAGGTAACCCTTCAGATAGTAATTCACCGCAGAGACGCAGAGGAACGGAGAAGACATAGAAATAAATCAGATAACAGAAAAGAGAGTAGAAAGGCACAAGGTTTTCTGACTACTGACTATTGACTACTGATTTAATGTTGCGCTACTCAAGAGCTTGCCCTGATGAAAATCAGGGATGTTATGCGTCTCTGCGTCTCTGCGGTAAACGGTGGCTAAAATTTCAGTTGCTTTTTTAAAAGATTAGATGTATAATAAAGTTATGGTTGAAATCTGTTTTACTAAAATGGTTGCCAGTGGAAATGACTTTATCGTGATAGATAATCGGGATGGGGTAATTGATGTTACCCCTGGTTTAGTCAGGAAGATATGTCAGCGTAAGTTTGGTATTGGTGCGAATGGTGTGCTTATTGTCGAGCGGTCAAAACTCGCTGATTTCAGAATGAGAATTATCAACTCCGATGGTTCTGAAGCTGAAATGTGTGGTAATGGGGGAAGATGTATTGCCAGATTTGCTCAAATAAAAGAAATAGCTAAAAACAAAATGAAATTTGAAACATTAGCCGGGATAATTTTGGCTGAAGTAACAAACAACCGCGTAAAAGTTAAACTCACAGACCCACTAAATCTTTTCCTCAACAAAAAAATCCGCATAAAAGATAAAGAACTGACTGTGCACTGTTTAAATACAGGTGTGCCACACGCTGTTTTAATCCTTGACGAAATAGAAAAGGTAGAGGTAGTAGAATCAGGTAAGCAGATTAGATGGCATCAGGATTTTGCGCCTGCCGGGACTAATGTCAACTTTATTCAGGTAATCGATAACCAGACGATTAAAATAAGAACTTATGAGCGGGGCGTAGAGGATGAAACATTAGCCTGTGGCACTGGCTCAGCCGCCTCGGCTTGTATTTCCTCTATCTTAGAACTTGCAAAACCACCCGTAAAAATGATAACTAAAAGTGGTGAAATCCTTGAGATAGATTTTGAAAAGGATAAAGAGGTAATCACTAACCTTTATCTCACAGGCGATGTCCAGATTGTCTATGAAGGGGTAATAATGGAGGTAAAAACATAAATGAAAAAAATAATCTTAGGAGTGGTATTAAGTATTTGTTCATTGCAAGCACAGGCACAGACTAAAACTGTGGTTTTAGTTAATGATGTCCCAATTACAGAGGCTAAATTAGTTCAGGCAATGAAACCTTACGAGGCTGAAATTGCGGGCTCGCAAACGGTGTATCTTAAAATCCGTGAAAAGGTATTAGATGCCTTAATTGAGGAGGAATTGGTTATTCAAGAGGCAGAGGTAAGAAAAATTGAAATTCCCCGGGAGGAAATTGAACAGATTATCAATGTCATCAAAGGCAGATTCGAATCTGAGGAAAAGTTTAAATTAGCCGTTGAAACAGCAGGAATGAGTATGGAAGAATTTAATGAAAAGGTAAAAAGAGATTTACTTTTCCAGCGAATTAAGGATATAGAACTTAAAAAAAGGCTTACCGTAACTCAAGAAGAAGTAGATAATTTCTGTAAAGATTATGGGAAAAAGGTTCATGCCCAACATATCCTCGTTAACACTGAAAAAGAAGCATTAGATATTCTTCAGAAGGCTCAGTCTGGTGCGGATTTTAGTCAATTGGCGGCGACATATTCTCTCTGTCCATCCCGGCAAATGGGTGGTGATTTAGGTTTTTTTGGTAAAGGACAAATGGTGCCAGAATTTGAACAAGCCGCTTTTTCAATGAATAAAGAAGGGCAATTAAGTGGTGTGGTTAAAACCCAATTTGGCTGCCATATCATCAGATTTATTGCTAAAAAAGACCCCTCACCAGAAGAAATTACCTCAATCAAAACCGCACTTATGAACGAATTGTTTGGCAGAACATATTTTATTACGGGTAATGGATTAGATTTTGAAATAAAACGAAATTTAGAAGAGAGATTTATTGGTCAAAAGTTAGGAGTAGAATATATCATCTGGCTTTTTGAACTTAAAAATAAGGCAAAGATTGTGAAAATGTAACTATTCCGCCACTGATTATAGCACTTATTAATCGAAATTTGACATAGATATGGCTATGAAATTCCAAATCACAAATTCCAAATTCCATTTAGTGAATTAGTGAATTAAGCGAATTAGCGAATTAGTAAAATCTAATCTCTAATTCACTAATCTCTAATTCGCTTTTTGGTATGTGGAATTTGGTGCTTATTTGAGATTT
>JBFLYA010000247.1 GCA_040757115.1 bacterium
GCAGAGCTGTCCACAACTTACCCACAATTGCTTGGATAACTCCTTTGGAGTTACCCACACTCTCCACATCACTACCAGTACTAATAATTAATTTTTTAATTTTATTTTCAACCCCCAACCCCCAATCTTGGGGGATTTAATAAGGAATTAAGATTGTGGCATTCAAAATGACCAACAATATATATTATACGAGGAGGATAGAAGATAAAATGTCTGATGAAATTAAAGAAACACCTCCAGAAGAAGGTAACTTTTTGGACCTTATTTCTATGTTATCTACTTCTGGAATGATTCATTTGGGTGAAATAAAAGACCCAATTACTAATGAAAGCAAAGTGAACCTTGAAGGAACCAGATGGAGTATCGATATGTTGGGAATATTAGAAAAAAAGACTAAAGGAAATTTAACTAATGAAGAAAGTGAGATATTAGTGAATGTTTTATATAATCTAAGAATGAAATATCTGGAAGCACTAAAGAAGAAAGAAGGTTAAGGATAAGGATGAAATTTGAATTTATTGCCCCAGCAAAGATAATATTTGGCGAGGAAAGTAGTGCCACGGTTGGCATTGAAACGAAAAGATTTGGCAAAAAAGTATGTTTGATTACGGGTAAAACGGCGATGGCTAAAAGTGGTATTTTGAATAATGTGCGTAAGTCTTTAGAAGATGCAGGATTAGAAGTAATTCTCTTTGATAAAGTGACACCTGAACCGACTATACAAATGGTTGATGAAGGATTATCATTAGTTAAAAGAATCAAATGTGAAGTGGTCATTGGACTAGGAGGCGGAAGTTCCTTAGATGTGGCTAAGGCAGTAGCAGGTTTAGCCAATGATGGTGGTGATTGTGCTGAATATCAAGAAGGTAGAAAAATACAAAAAGAAGGATTACCATTTATTGCTATACCAACTACGGCTGGAACAGGTGCAGAAGCAACTTATAACGCAGTTATTATTAATGAAGAAAAAAAGGTTAAACAAAGCATTCGAGATTATTCGTTAATGGCAAAGGTAGCGATTGTTGACCCCACATTAACTTTTACACTTTCTTCAAATATGACGACTATTTGTGGGATGGATACCTTAGTTCATCTTATAGAAGGTTATGTTTCAAATGGGGCTAATCTTTTAACAGATTCATTAGCTCTTCAAGGGATTAAATTAGTCAGTGCAAGTTTAAAAAAGGTAGTTTTCGATGGTCAGGATAAAAAGGCAAGAACAGATATGTCTTTAGCCTCATTGCTTGGTGGGTTGGTATTAGCCAATGCTGGTTTGGGGGCTGTCCATGGATTAGCCGCTTCTTTAGGACCGTTATACAATCTCCCACATGGCCTGGCCTGTGCGGTTTTACTCCCTTATGTTATGGAGTATAATTTAGAAGCCGCTATTCCAAAGTTTGCCCAAATTGCTTATCTTCTGGATAAACAAACCACGACTCTTTCAACCGAAGGAGCGGCTTTTGAATCCGTAGTTTTAATCGAAGAATTTATCTCAAGTCTAAAATTACCTTTTAGTTTAAGCAGTCTTGGTGTTCAAGAACAGGATTTACCAATTATCGTTCAAGGGGTCTCTTCTTCTTTAAAATATAACCCACGAGAGGCGAATTTTAAAGATTTGCTTAATATCCTTAAAAACGCTCTGGTTGGAGAATGATAGACAAAATTAGAAATTGAAAAAAGGTAACCTTTAGCCATCTGAGGGTGTAAATAAGGGAAAATGGAAAAAACCGGGAAAAAGAGAAAAAAATAGGTGATGATTAAGATGTCCGTTTGGTCGAAGGAATAACAAAAGATATAATGCTGTGTTTTATCCGTGTTAATCTGTGGCTGAATAAAATAATAATTAGGCTAACAAGTCGTTAGAGCGGACGTGCTAACGCACGCCGCTGAACTCTGTCGTTAGCAATAAAATAAAAGGAAATTCCGACTGCCTATTATATCCAGATTTTTCGGTATAGTAATACGGATGTTCTACGATGAGCATAGTCCTCCTCACTTACATGCTGAGTACCAAGGGAGCAAGGCAGTTTTTGATTTTGAGGGTAATATTGCAAAGGGAAGTTTAGGTTCCAGGACAGCGACCAAGCTTGTCAGAGAATGGATAGATTTACATCTTGGTGAGATTGAAAAAGATTGGCAGCTGGCAAGTGAAGGAAAAGAAATAAGAAAGATTGCACCATTGGATTGAGGGAGGCGAGATATAAATATGTGGAATATGAACGAGGTTCAAGAAATTAAATACAATAGAGATTATATCTATCATATTGTATTTGACGATGGGAAAAGGGGCAATGTTGATTTTTCCGAATATATTGCTAAAGGCCCTGTGTTTAAGCCGTTGCGAGATTTAGCATTTTTCAGAAAAGCCATAATTGATGGGGGGACAATAGCATGGCCGAATGGTGCCGATATTGCGCCAGAAACATTATATGATAAAATAAATTGCTAACAAATCGTTGCATCGGACGGCAGGGACTATGCCGCTTGTCAGAGTTTTGCGGGTTATCAAGGTTTTATCTTGCTAACAAAGGTTGGTGGTAATTTTCCTCGCCGCCGCTGAACTTTAGCGTTAGACTTCAGTTGAGTAAATAGTTACGAAGAAAGTAAGTAGGGTAGGGGGAGCAAGGAGAATAATGAATGATGAAATATAAATTAATAGGAATTTTACTCATAATCTTTGGCTATATATCTCCTTCAGGAGCGCAAGACTATAGCTCACTGGGAAAATCTGTCTATTCCTCGAAATTTTATGGGAGTAAATATTCACAAGGGAAAAAGAAAACTACACCTTTAAAATCAATAGAACAAAGCAGTGGGTTATTATATGAGCGTGGGACATCTACTTTAAGAGGTGGAACTCACACCCCCACAGGATTATTATTATATAAATATGCTAAAAAAACTGAACCTGTTCCCTATGTGCCTATTTCGAAAGTAGCAACTTCTACCCTGACTTATACGACAACTGATTATGCAACCGCAGAAAGATTGAAAGTTGAAGAACCTATGTTTAGTCCCTGGTTAGGGCAATCGATTTATAAAAAACTATCTGAACAAGATAAAGATGATACCCCTGCATATTATTCCCCAACAGAAAGAAAAAATGATTATTACCAGCAATATTACTCTAATATTTTTTATAAGGGGAAAAATCCACCTGATAAAAAAGGTAGTGTTAAATAAAACATAGAAACCGCATTAATCTTGTAACTATTTAGCCATCTGGAGAATGAAAATAAAGGGATTCGGGACTCGGGATTCGGGACTCGGGAATAAAAGAATTCCTTAACCCCTAAATCCGAACCCCGAGTCCAATTTTCAGGGGAAAGGAAGTTTCACGCAAAGAACGCAAAGGGAAATAAGGGAAATAGATAGGTAGGAGATAGAAGGTAGGAGGTAAGGAGATAGGCGTGAGGAGTGATGTTTTCTTTACTTTCTACTTTCTACTCTCTACTTTCTACTTCCTATTTTCAGGCGAAAGGAGATAAACAATGCAACAATATCGAACGAACCTATTAATTTGTGCGGGCACTGGTTGTGTTGCCAGTGGTTCATTAAAGGTAAAAGCATCATTAGAAGAAGAACTTAAAAAACATAATCTGCAGGATGAAATTGGAATAGTTTTAACCGGGTGTAATGGTTTCTGTGCTCAGGGACCATTAATGGTTGTTTATCCAGAAGGTATATTTTATCAAGGACTTAAACCAGAAAATATACCATTTTTAGTTGTAGAACATTTCTTGAAAGGGCGACCTGTTAAGGACTTAATGTACACACCTCCAGCAGAAAAAGAACCTGTTCCGGCAATGAGAGATATTCCATTTTTTAGCCGTCAGATATTACGGGCTTTACGGAACCGTGGTTTGATTGATGCCGAGAAGATTGATGAATATATTGCCCGCGATGGGTATCTGGGTGCATCTAAAGCATTACTTGAAATGACCCCGGAAGAAATAATCCAGGAAATAAAAGATTCTGGGTTACGAGGTCGAGGTGGTGCTGGTTTCCCAACCGGGTTAAAATGGGAATTTTGCTCTAAGGCGAAAGGGGATATTAAGTATATTTTATGTAACGGAGATGAAGGAGACCCAGGGGCATTTATGGATAGGTCTATATTAGAAGCTGACCCACATGCGGTTTTAGAAGGAATGATTATTGGAGCAAAGGCAATTGGTGCTCATAAAGGCTATATCTATGTTCGAGCAGAATATCCATTAGCCGTGAAACGACTTGAGATTGCTATTGAACAGGCAACTGACTATGGACTTTTAGGAAAAGATATCTTAGGTTCAGGGTTTGATTTCGAAATAGAGATTTATCAAGGGGCAGGGGCATTTGTTTGTGGTGAAGAGACCGCATTAATGACATCAATTGAAGGAAAAAGAGGAATGCCGCGACCAAGACCTCCATTTCCGGCTCATAAAGGACTCTGGCAAAAACCATCGGTATTAAATAATGTAGAGACATTTGCCAATGTTCCCCAGATTATTCTTAATGGAGGAAGTTGGTATGCCAGTCTTGGCACTGAAAAGAGTAAAGGAACTAAAGTATTTGCTTTAACGGGTGCAATAAACAATATCGGTTTAATAGAAGTTCCAATGGGTATCCCATTACGCCAGATTATCTATGATATTGGAGGTGGCATAAAGAATAGGCGTAAATTTAAGGCAGTCCAGATGGGTGGTCCTTCGGGTGGTTGTATTCCAGAAAGTCTTTTAGATATCCCGGTTGACTATGAATCTATTACCCAGACTGGTGCAATTATGGGTTCTGGTGGAATGGTTGTTATGGATGAAACAACCTGTATGGTTGGAATTGCTAAATTTTTCTTAGAATTCACTCAAGATGAGTCTTGTGGTAAATGTATTCCCTGTCGAGTAGGAACAAAGGTAATGCTTGATAAATTAGAAGAAATTACCTCAGGACAGGGAAAAGAAGGTGATATTGAATTATTAGAAGAATTAGCAGAAGATATTAAAAATACATCTTTATGTGGGCTGGGACAAACAGCACCTAATCCCGTATTAACGACCATTAAATATTTCCGGAGCGAGTATGAAGCACATATTAAAGAAAAATATTGTCCCGCTCATTCTTGCTTGCCTTTATTGAAGTTCGAGGTAATTCCTGAGTTGTGTAAAATGTGTGGTCAATGTGCCAAAAGTTGTCCTGTAAGTGCTATTACCTGGGAAAAGAAACAAGTAGCAAAGATAGATAAAGAGAAATGCATTCGATGTAAAACCTGTATTACCAGCTGTCGCTTTATGGCGATTGAATAAAATAAACATAGCCGTTCACCGCACAGACGCAGAGAAAAAAATTAAAATCTATTCACCAGAGACAGAAATTTCCTTTTTTTGTGCATTTCGGGTCTTTCGTTGTTTATAGCGGTTATTAACTGGAAGTTTACATAGGATAATACCCATAAATAAGGCATGAGAATAATCGTTCCGTTAGGAACATAATATCGGTAGGAATAGATAGACAAATCAATCAGTTCCGTAGGAAC
>JBFLYA010000248.1:0-1364 GCA_040757115.1 bacterium
GATTTGTAATTTTACATTTTGATGTTTGATTTTTAATTTATTTTATGGTATTCCAGAAAAGTGGAAGTTAATTTTGCAAAAACCATTAGGTTCGCTTTCCTGCTTGCCAGAAGCGAGGCTAAAGCCTTGCACTACAAATTTTCCACCTGTGCGGTTAGATTGACCTTCCTCACATCTTTAAAACCACGAAAGACACGAAGGGCACGAAGAATTATAAAGCAAATCGTAACTATTCAGCCGCAGATGGACACGGATGAAACACGGAAAATTCGTGAATCGTGTCCGGTATCCGTGTCCGTAATTAGGCTAAAGGGTTTTTCTCCTGTTGTCCTCTGCCCTCTGCCTTCTGCCCTCTGCCTTCTGCCCTCTGCCCTCTGCCTTCTGCCCTCTGTCCTCTGCTATTTATCCGTGTTAATCCGTGGCTGAATAGTTACACCTCTCTTAAAATCTCCTCAATGGTCTTGCGGAATTCCATTGGCTGTCGCTCAATTAACTCGCTTTTCCTGGTATAAAGATACTCAATCGCTTTTCCCATCGGATAAAGCACATCAAGCAGGCTTTGGGATGCCTTCTCCTGACATAACTGAAATAGACGATAGGCATCTTCGTATCTCTTTACCTTAAGAATCCCCTTAAATATATTGGTGAAGTCTTGACCAAATTCCTCTATATCCTCTTCCTTAAACCTTGCTAGACCAAAAATAATTGCCTCTTTGTAGGCTGCGATTGCCTTGGTGTAATCTTCCATCTTACGGTAAGCAATGCCCATATTATACCAGGCGTTATAATAATCAGGCTTTATCTTGATTGCCTTCTGGTAGCATGAGATTGCCCTGGTGTAGTCTTTCATCTCAAAGTAAGCATTGCCCATATTATACCAGGCTTCATCATTATCAGGCTTTAGCTTGATTGCCTCCTGGTAACAGGAGATTGCCTGGGTATAGTCTTTCATCTCATCGTAAGCATTGCCCATATTATTCCAGGCTTTATCCTTATCAGGCTTTATCTTGATTGCCTTCTGGTAGCATGCGATTGCCCTGGTGTAGTCTTTCATCTGACGGTAAGCAATGCCCATATTATACCAAGCTTCATCATTATCAGGCTTTAGCTTGATTGCCTCCGGGTAGCATGAGATTGCCCTGGTGTAGTCTTTCATCTCATCATAAGCAATGCCCATATTATACCAGGCGGCATCAAAATCAGGCTTTAGCTTGATTGCCTCCTGGTAACAGGAGATTGCGTGGGTGTAGTCTTTCATCTCAAAGTAAGCATTGCCCATATTATACCAGGCTTCATACCTATCAGGCTTTAGCTTGATTGCCTCCTGGTAGCATGAGATTGCCTGGGTGTAGTCTTTCATCTCA
>JBFLYA010000248.1:1464-5500 GCA_040757115.1 bacterium
TTGATTGCCTCCTGGTAGCATGAGATTGCCTGGGTGTAGTCTTTCATCTCAACAAATATATATCCCTTGGAAAACCATATCGAAGCGGTAGTCTCTAAAGAAACCCTTACATCTTGCATAATTTCATCAAGTATCTCAAGGCATGAGGTAAATTCCCTGGCGTCTATCTTTTCCCAGACCTCATCTATCTTTTCTGTATATTTTTCATCTATTCTGGCTAATCCTTCTAATGCCTCCTTGAGATAGGTTATTTTTTCTTCCCTCTCTGGTAGAGAAGCCATTCTTTCTGTGCGGATAATTTCTGTCTTTAATTCCTCTTTGGTGAACCATATTTGCAGGAAGATAATGAGAAATTGAATCCTTTGTTCGGACCTTCCACCAGTTCTCATCTGATACCAGACCCGAAATATCTGCTCGCTCAATTCATATCCAGTAAGGTTCTTTGTTCGGGTAAATTTAATTGGGGTTAAATAGCCATCATCCATTAAGCGAGAAATTTGAGCGGTCACCGTATTTATCAAAAGCCCGGTCTTCTGGCTAATCTCTTTTGGGCTTAAAATAAGAGAGTCTTTGGCAATAGCATCGATGATGACCTGTTGTTGTGGAGAGAGTCTATGAATCTTCTCTAAGAAGTATTGGGATTGTTCATCAAGGATAGATTTCAGGTAAGTGATAATATCCTTTAATTCACCAGGGATAATGAATTGATAGAGGATAAGCAACAATCTTGGATTGCCACCAGTAAGCTGGTATAATGCCTTTAGACGGGAAGAGAGTATTGCTTGTGGGAATTTATTTAATACATCATCTTTCCCATCAAGCCTGAATCTTAAATAGAGAAGCCTTTCAAATTCATCCTCTTTAAGCTCGGTGATTTCCTCTATCTTAAAGAATCGATAAAAAGGTTCTTTTTCGTCTCTGATTTCTTTAAATAGGCTAATTGCGCCGCCATAGATAAGCAGATATGGGTCATTCATCAGGATATCCCGCAGCCTGCGGACTTCTATTGTTTTAAACCTTGAGAGGATAAGGTTAAAATTATCAACCAGAATCAGCACATTTTTGTTTTTTCTTTTCAAATAGTCTATAAGGAAGGCATAAGATGTGGTATAATCATCCTTTGGAAAATCCTTTGCCAGGCTACTATCTTCCCGAGAAAGCTCCTCTAATATTCTTGCAAAGAATGTTTTTAAATCGGTAATCCCAAATTCCTCTTCAGCAAATTGGACAGGAATCCAGAAAGAAGAAATCTCTGGGCAATCCTTGACTTTAAAATAGACCATGGATAAAAGGTGGGTTTTACCCATACCTCGGGGAGCCTTCAGGAGAATATGCTGATGATGGGGCTTATCCCTTTCCTTTTTTAGTCTGGTGATCAGGCTTTCAAAGAGTGCCTTTCTGCCCACAAAGGTTTCAAAAAGCTCCTCTTTGGTCATCTGTTGTGGATTGTATTTATAAAGCACCTTTTCCATAATTCTAACCTAAATACCTTGAATGCCGAAGCCACCAATCACGGATGAGATTGCTGGTGAACATATAATTTCCTTCTGCCTTTTTAATATAGAATTCATCCTCTAAATATGCCATCAGTTTATCAAAATCATCCGCAGGTGCCACGGGACAGCTTTCTTTAAAAATCCCCTTAATCTCACTCTCGTTCCTTTGCCCCCTGGTTAATTCTTCAAAAATAGCCTTAATACCAGGGAAAGGTTGATAGAATTCACTAACCCTATAACTCATCAGACGCTCATAATAATGCCTGAAGTAGGTCTTAGATTCTATCCCTAATAACCTTTCTTGATAAACCTGTTCAATCCCTTCAACAGTCAGGTGCTTATTTTCCCTGATTATCCCCTTTTCTATCTCAAAGACAAATAACTGGATAAAATAGGGGATGGGTGCACCAACCAGGTGTCCTATCTTCTTGACAAATCCCTCCTCTGGTTTTATCCCTATTCTGCTCAGTAAAATCTGGGTAAGTTCATAGCCATCATTATCGGATAAAGGTAGTAATTGCTCTTTTTTAAAGAGTGAGTAAAAACCATCTTTATCTTCATACTCAATCTCATCAATGAGTCGGTGAATAAGGATAGAACCCGTAAGGATGAACCTTGTTTGATTTGGAATAGAGAGAGTCTCTTTAAGGACGGACAGGAATTTATGAGCCTCGGTTTTGTTTTTAATAAGATTCTCAAGCATCCCGGAAAATTCATCAAACAAAAACAGGATTTTTTCTTTTAAACCGCTATAAAATTCCAACCACACCCTTTCCCAGCTATCCTTAATGGATTCTTTAAAGGTTTGTTTTTCATTATTTATCTCCTGTTCTGTCTTATGGTCAAATGCCCGCATTATCCAACGCCGATAGCCCATTATCACCTCCGCGGTAAATGATTGTCCATCCGAGATGCCCTCTAAATCAATGAGCAGGGGAAGGAAATCCTCTCTGGGATAATCTAAGAGCTGGTAAAGTAGGCTTGTCTTACCAAACCTTCTGGGTGCAACCAGAATAATATGGTCTGTGTTTAATACCTGCCAAAGCTGGTTGATAAAATCTTCCTGATTAAAAAAGTCCATACCCCGGGCAATGACACCCAGGGAAAAATCAGGCAGGTAATCTTTCTCTCCCTGTTTTATCTTCAAAACTACCTCTTTAAATAGCCTTTTATTGAATCTGGCATCTTTGTCATAAAAGAGTTCAATGGGAAATATTGCCGGTTCTGGCAAGGCGAATTTGCCTTCTAATCTCTCAAGGTCAAAGATGGATAATAATTCAACCTCGTTATCCGGGAAGCCCTCTTCTACCATCTTATACATCTCAAAGACTATGTCTTTATGTTGGATATTGGTTTTAGAAAAATCAGTAATTTCAATAAAAAGGTTTTGGATAACATTTCCCTCTTTATCCTGAATACCAAATAGGACACCCTCTTTCTTCATCTTAATCACCATTCCTCCTCCTTAATTTCTCTCTGAAGAATATCAAAGAACTCATCTGCGACATACAAAAGTTCACTCATAGCATTCATCTTAATCTTACCTACAGGAGAGACTTTTCTTTTCTCTCTTTCAGGTTCATATATCAGGTAATGGTCTTTCTTATCCCATGCCCAGGCAAGCATAGTCATTATCTGAATCTCTATCTTTGGGCATTCAGGCTTTTCTTTGCTTTTAAAGACAAGGTAGTATGCCCTTATCCCTTTTACTTTTGTAGGTTTTTTCATCCTCTTTTCATAGATTGTGTCTTTTTTCTCTACAATTTCAAATCGTTGGGCAATTTTCTCACTCTCTTTCAACCTTTGATTAATCTTTTTGGCATCAGAGAGGTAATTGCATATTATTCTATCTCTGAATATATCTGGAAACTCACAAAAGGGATTTTCTATGGTATATTTGCTCCTTTTTATCTTGTCTATAATGCTTGTTGGACTTTTAATTTGCATTTGGGGTGTATCCTTATTCTCTATTTTTGCTACGAAGCGGTTGACTTTCAATCCCTTTTCTATTTCTTTAATCTCTTCTTCAATAAGTTCAATAATCTCCTTAAGGACAGGTGCATAGAGGAATATAATCTCTGCTCGTTTTTTCTTCACTATTTCTTCAAGAGACATATTTTTATCTTTCCTTGATATACGACAAATTTGTTGCACAACATTTTTGTTGTATAATTATAATAAATAAATTTTAAGTTGTCAAGTCATTTTTGCCATTTTTTGTAACCGTTCACCGTAGAGACACAGAGACGCAGAGAAAAACACACCCCTAACCCCTCTCAAGAGGGGAAAATCTATGGACGATACGCAGAAATTGGCTTGTCTGTTGAACATTCGGCAAGCAGGTCATAAGTATTTCAATAGCTGCACCAATAATCTTCTCTGTTCCTCTGCGTCTCTGCGGTAAAGGACTACCTTGTTAATGGCAAACCAAAATTGACCCACTTTTGGCAATGGAAATTGACCCACCCATGTAAAAAAATCAGATCAAAAATGAACAAATTTGGCAATGAGAATTGACCCACCCCCGGATATAAAGATTG
>JBFLYA010000249.1 GCA_040757115.1 bacterium
TTAAATAAATTATCAAAGAGCAGATTATGTTAACAAGATTTATCTCAATTTTTAGTTTTTTTAAATTTAGTTATATCTTGCTGGGGGATAGTCTGTCTTTTTTTACTTGACATTATACCGCACATCTCTACTATCACATAAATAATAAGTGCTCGAAACTGCCAGTTTTTTCTTCTATCCTTAATTACTTTTATTAATGTTGGTACGCCTGCTTTACCAATATTTACTAACTCCATTAACAATCTGCGAATATCATCTCCTTTTGGTATATCGCTTTTTTTAATTTCCTCCATACTTTTAAAATCTTCCAGCCTAAAGAGAGGAAACATCTCTATTCTCTTAACAACTTCTAATACCTTTTTTTCTATTTGCTTCTTCTGTCTTTTAGAAAGCTTAGGTTCACTCTGGTTAATTTCTTTCTTTAGTTGTATTTTAGCCTCTGCTTTTTGTTCTCTACTCTTATCTATTAGCTCCAAGCCCGTAGTTTTTTCTTCTTTGTTCTTCTTAGCAACTTCTTGCTCTTTGCTCTGCTGTCCACAACCAAGAAATATGCAGACCAACAGTATCAATAATCCACTAAAGACTAAATACAACCGCTTACTGATTACTAATTCCATGATATTACCATTATACTCTTTTATTTTAGACAAGTCAACAAAAAAATTTCCCTTTTTCCCATTTTTCCTTACTTACACTGTTTCTAAAACCTCATCAGGCACAAAAAAAGCTGTCCTTAAATCTTCAGCATAACTAATAGAACCAACTACACTACCACCATTTACCAGGATAGTATTATCATTAATCGTCTCCTTATTCATCTCTTCTGAGAAGGTAATGCGCGGGGAACTATTGGGGTCGGAACTATTGGGGTCAGACCGTGAATGTTGAATGTAAAAGGGAACTGCTTTCTACATTCAAGGTCTGACCCTAATCCTACTACAAAAACAGGAATATATTTTTATTGGATATGTCTTGTTTAAGTTCATTCCAGTGTTGAAAAAAATATTTCATACGTTCTCTCTATCTGGTCTTCTCCTGTTCATAATTTATTGCCCGAATAGGATAAGGAATAACAATTCCTTCTTGGGCATAGCGCTCATGGAGCTTTTTGATGAATTCATGCTTTATTAAATAATTATCCACAAATTCCTTAGCCCGCAGAATTACGGTAAAATTAATGCTGGAATCACCAAAGGTATGATATCTGATAAATGGCTCAAAACTGGCTACTCCCCCCAGAACACCTTTCATTACCTCACGCGCTACCTCAATGGTAACCTCTTCCACTTTCTTTAGGTCACTGTTATAGTGAACTCCAACCTGAACTAAAACCGCCAACTCTTTATCAGGTAGATAATAATTTGTGATCACGGCCTGGGAGAGTTTGTTATTCGGAATAAGCACCACATTATTGGGCAACATTCGGACTTTGGTAACGCGCCATCCGATATCCTCTACATAACCCTCCTCGCCTGTATCAATCTTGATAAAATCGCCTACCCGAATATTCCTTGATGCGGAGACATAAAATCCCGCGAACAGATTGGAGAGTGTATCCTGCAGGGCCAATGCCACCGTCAGCCCGCCAACGCCCAATGCCGCCAGGATAGGCGCTATGGATATCCCGAGGCTGTTTAACGCAATGAGAATTCCGATTGTTAAAATAATTATCCTTGATATGTTCTGTGTCAGGCCAACAGGAAGGGCTACCTCAACCTTTTTTGAATAATGTTTAATGAGTCGGGTAGTTATGTTGACAAGGGCTATAGTTACTGACATAATACCCAGCAGAAGCAGAATCTTCCTCGTAACAAAAACCTCTTCATCAGACAGTTTTGAAAACTCAAGCGCCAGATATACGGCGAGCATAAGACACCATATAACACATGGGCATCTTATCGCGCCAATGATAATATTGTCCACCTCACTCTTGGTCCCCTTGGCCCAGGCCGAAAGGCGCCTGAATATGACCTGCCTGGCTATATATCCTAAGGTCAATGTAACCACAAACACCGCCAAAGGCATGATGGTCATAAATAAATTTTCCATCCTGAACATCCTTTTATGTTTTCTTCAGCGCCGTCAGTTCAGTTATAATATTCCCTGCCCAGCGGTAAATATTATTTTCAGCAATAGCCTTCCTCATATTATTCATCCGTTTCTTCTTCTCATTTACCGGCATTTCCAAAGTAAGTTTTATCGCCTCAGCAAATTCCTCAATGGTATAAGGGTTGAATTGGATAGCATCGGTTAATTCTCTTGCTGCACCGGTAAATTGGCTTAAGATAAACACACCCAATAAATCTTTTTTTGCCTCTACATATTCTTTGGCAACAAGGAGTATTGGGGTCAAACCTTGAAGAATTTAGAATATTATCTACTTTCTTTTTAAAAAGAGTATTGGGGTCGAGATTAAAGTCTCATCATTGCGTCATTTTCTTTCATACTTCTATTTGACAATACCATTTTCTGGCACGCCTGGTGAGAGTCGAACTCACAACCTACGGATTAGAAGTCCGTTGCTCTATCCATTGAGCTACAGGCGCCCTAAATAGTCAGTAGTGCTCTGTCGCTGATAATTTGATTAGCAGGGAAAGTAAGCATAAAATAATCACAAACAAAATGCTTGTGTTACTCTATTCATTAATTGATTAGCAATGGAACATTAGACTAATGATTTTTCTTCTGGTCGGGGCGACTGGATTTGAACCAGCGACCTCATGGTCCCAAACCATGCGCGCTAAACCAAACTGCGCTACGCCCCGAGTATCAAAAAACAGTAACCGTTCAGGTAATCCTTTACCGCAGAGACGCAGAGAAACAGAGAGGAAAATATCTTTTTTTGTAACCGTTCAGCCGTGTCCATCAGATGGGACAATATTAACTCAAAACTCAAATGTCAAAACTCAAAACCTTAAAACTAGTGTCGTGTTGAATAAGTTTTGCACGGGGCATCATCAGGTTTCGTAACCTGCAAACGGATAATTGGTAACTGGTAATTGGTAATTGGTTAAATAGTTTCGTCCTGAGCTCAGCCGGTAATCCTTCAGTTATCAGTGGTAAAAACTAAATAGAAATTTTCTCTCGCAAAGACGCAAAGTTCGCAAAGATTATAATTTATTCCTTTGCGTTCTTTGCGCCTTAGCGAGAAATTTAATCTTTATGCCTTTCTCCCACCAATAACTGACCGATTACCTCAGCCGAACGGTATTTAATTACCAGTTACCAATTACCAGTTACCAATGCTCCCGTATCAACCTTAGCATCAAGCTCTATCGCAGGTTTATCTTTTAAAGGATTCCTGAGTTTAATTGTGGTCTAGCCTATGCCCATTTTAATACCCCTTTATTATATTTTATCACAATATTTGTTTTTGGTCAACTAATTTTTATTTTAAATTAAAATTAAGCCAAAATTCTGTATCTTTACTATGTCGGACAGAAAATTTAGCATTCCAACAATGTCCGTCTTTTTCAAGAATCAATCCGCTTTCTTTTATTCTACGGTCTTTGAGGTCATAATACATCTGGAGTCGAATATGAGTTTTTGGTGAGATGTTAAAACTAACATAATTAGACACATCTAAAATATCCTTATTTTCTACAGAATGCTCCCTGTAGAAAAATACACTTCCTCCATATTGCCACTTATCCCTTGCTAAATCAAAGTAACTCTCAACTTCCTCTATTTGAGATGATTTGAAACTATAGGTAGTTTTTAAGGAACCTGCAAGATTATTTTTTAAGGCAAAGTGGACATCAGCAATTAATGGAAATAAACGTATTTTATTGATTTTTAAAGGTTCATCTTTGTGTTTGCGAAGGTCAAATCCTGCTCCAATTTCTCCCCGTATCTTTCTATTCATCCACAGGTATAATGTCCCGGTTAGTGCATTTGTTTTTACTCCATAATATTCGTCTGTCTTAAACTTTTTTGTTAAATTATGATTTAGATTCAGTTCTGAGTATCCTCCGATTTTATTTCTTAAATTTAAACCCAGATTTAACTCTCCGGTTGCTTTTTCCTCTTCTTTAACTATTCCTGTAAGTCCAAATTTAGGGGAGAAAACTACCCTGTCTGATAAGAAATTTGCCTTTTTTAAAAAATTAACACCAACAATTCCTTTAAGATAGTGTGTGTTGGTCATTGAACCAGATTGATTTGCTACTTCAACATTTAAATTCGAATACCAATTATTTCTTTTGATTGATTTGGTCTGCAGAGTCAATTCAGGCAAAAGAGTCGTCTCTTTTTTAAAATCATTAAATTCCCTTGCCCAGCACTCTATTTCCTCACCGACTAATCTAATGGTATAATCTGGATAGGTTTTAGTCACGGTGAGGTAGTTTTTTAATTCCCATGTTCCCGCACTACATCTTCCTTCGATAGGATAGTCGCGGGTGACATTTTTATCGCTTAGAGATTGTAGATAAAGAATTCCGGTTATATCTTTAAATCTTTGAAGGTGTTTTGCATCTATCTCCCATCGTTTTGTATCTTTAACATCATCGGGCTTTTTCCGCTCGTGAATATAATAGAGATAAGTTTTTCCTTGCGAAATGCTATCTTTCCAATATTTATGTTCTATCCCATTCCCAAACCCCTGGTCTTCAAGGAAACTTAAGTGTAATGACCCAATAGACTTTGAAGTAAAGGCATAATCGTAAGTCACTCCTACGGAATTCCCTTTTTCTTCACTTTTCCCGGTCTTCATAATTATTTTGCCCTTTCTTTCTTTCAAAGACATAGAGTAAAAAGGGAGATAAAATAATGGCACCTTTCCTACTTTAAAAACAATCCTTTTTGCTATTATTTTTTCCTTTGGGTGAACGATAATTTTACCAGCCTTCAGGCAATAATGAGGTCGAGGTAAATCACAGGTAGTTAGAGAGGCATCCCTTAAAGTAATAGTTCCGGTTTCAAACAAGGCGTCAGAACCTCTACAATAATAAGGTTTTATAAAAATATATGGTTCTTTCATTTTACCTTGTTTTGTCTTCAAATTATAGTTTGCCTCGTTACTCTCAAATTTTTCTCCTTTCTCGCCTCTCAAAACTACTTTACCTCTGGCTAAAAGTTCATCTTTGGTCAGATTCAATTGCATCCAATCTGCCTCTAACCCCATTTCATCAGAATTTAACTTTACGCTACCCCACAGCGTAACTATCTCTTCACTGCCTATCTTTAGATACTCGGCATGGTCTGCATGCTCAAGGGTTACCGTTCCCTGGGCAGACAAATTTATACCTGGTATTATCAATAAACTAAAAGATAAAAGTAGTCTTTTCATATCACCTTCAACTAACTGTTTTTAAGCCTTTTTAAACACCGAAAAACGCGAAAAACACGAAAAAAAGGTAAGCGTTCAAGTGGTGTAACAAAAGGAGATGTGGAGATTAAGGAGATAGGGAGATATTATTAAAAAAATTGAAATTAATAGAAATTTATGGAAATTTGTTGTTTTCCACAATCAATTTCTACCTATTTCTATAAATT
>JBFLYA010000250.1:0-3158 GCA_040757115.1 bacterium
ATAATTAATACAGGTAAATTTAAGCAAGACATGGAAGTAGTTAGTTTTATTGAGGGGTTTAACTTTAGCACTACCACCTTGCTTTCTTTATTACCATCACAAAAAGGAAATCTTAGCCTTAGCGCACTTATTCCAGCAAGTTTAACTGCTGGGTATCATTACGGTAGTGTCTGCGTCCAGATTGGTAGTTCTTCTAAATATAAGCAATTTAGTTTTTATATCCCGCAGGCAAAATTAGAAGTTAAACTTAATGATAAAAGTTATCAGCCTGGGGAAAAGGTAAATATTTATGTAAAGAATATCGGCGGTGTAGCGGATAGTTGGGATTATACTATAAGATTATTTGATACAATAGGAAATGAGGTTTATACAGGTGAAGGAAGTATAGATAATTTATTTCCAGCAGATGATGAGAGGGTAATAGGATTTGATATTCCAGAAGGACTAATAACCGGAGATTATATAATAAGTTTAATTACCACTGCTCAACTTATACAGTTAAGAGAATATTTTGATAGATATATCAGGATAGAAGGGATAGACGCAGATATGAGTATATGGACTACTCAGAAGACATACTCTATTAATGAGCAAATTAATGTAAATGTAAAGATAGATAATAAAAATAAGGCGATTGAAGATGCTAAGTTGAGCCTGAAAGTAAGAAATAATTATCCTGGCTGGCAGACTTTTACTGCATTGAAAAGAATTTATGATATTAAAGTTGATGGTAATTATGTCTGGTTTACAACTGATTTGATTGTGAAAAGATATAATAAGGTAGATAATAAGTGGGATGATTATAATAAGATACAAGATGCTAATACAATAGCAGTAGATGGGAGGTATATTTGGTTTGGAACATGGGATGGTGTATCACGATATGATAAGGAAACCGATAGTTGGACAACTTTTAATGAAGAAAATAGTGGGTTAGTGAGTAATTATATTCATTCAATAGCAGTAGATGGAAAATATATTTGGTTTGGAACATGGTATAGTGGTGTATCACGATATGATAAGGAAACCGGTAGTTGGACAACTTTTAATGCAGGAAATAGTGAGTTAGTGAGTAATGAGATTAGGACAATAGCAGTAGATGGGAGGTATATTTGGTTTGGGGCATGGGGTGTATCACGATATGATAAGGAAACCGGTAGTTGGATAACTTTTAATAAAGAAAATAGTGGGTTAGTGAGTAATAATATTAGTTCAATAGCAGTAGATGAGAAGTATATTTGGTTTGGAACAGAGTATGATGGTGTATCACGATATGATAAGGAAACTGGTAGTTGGACAACTTTTAATGCAGGAAATAGTGAGTTAGTGAGTAATGAGATTAGGACAATAGCAGTAGATGGGAGGTATATTTGGTTTGGGGCATGGGGTGTATCACGATATGATAAGGAAACCGGTAGTTGGACAACTTTTACCCAACAAAATAGTGGGTTAGTGAGTAATAATATTAGTTCAATAGCACTAGATGAGAAATATATTTGGTTTGGAACAGACTATGCTGGTGTATCACGGTATGATAAAGAAGGTTATAATTGGATAGATTTTACCCAACAAAATAGTGGGTTAGTGAGTAATGACATTTGGTCAATAGCAGTAGATGATAAATATATTTGGTTTGGAACAGACTATGATGGTGTATCACGATATGATAAGGAAACCGGTAGTTGGACAACTTTTACCGAACAAAATAGTGGGTTAGTGCGTAATGATATTCATTCAATAACAGTAGATGGAAAATATATTTGGTTTGGAACATGGGATGGTGTATCACGATATGATAAGGAAACCGGTAGTTGGACAACTTTTAATAAAAATAGTGGGTTAGAGAGTAATGACATTTGGTCAATAGCCGTAGATGGAAAATATATTTGGATTGGAACATGTGAGGGTGGTGTATCACGATATGATAAGGAAACCGGTAGTTGGACAACTTTTACTAAACAAAATAGTGGGTTACAGACTAATTGTATCAGGACAATAGCCGTAGATGGAAAATATATTTGGATTGGAACATGGGATAATGATGTATCACGATATGATAAGGAAACCGGTAGTTGGACAACTTTTACCTCATACAATAGTGGGTTAGTGGGTTATAAGATTAGGTCAATAGCAGTAGATGGAAAATATATTTGGATTGGAACAAGGTATGGTCTATCACGATATGATAAGGAAACCGGTAGCTGGACAACTTTTACCCAACATAGTATTATGTCAATAGCAGTAGATGGAAAATATATTTGGATTGGGACATGGCTGGGTGTATTACGGTATGATAAGGAAACCAGTAGTTGGACAACTTTTACCCCAGAAAATAGTGAGTTAGTGAGTAATTATATTAACTCAATAGCAGTAGATGGAGAATATATTTGGTTTGGAACAGAGTATGGTGTATCACGATATACTCCAGGCGGGGATGTGATTTATGAAAAAGAGTATGAGATAACCTGTTTAGAAGCAAATATTAGTCAGAAAGTAATAAATATTGGTACTTTAAGTAGTGTAGGTAAGCTATATATTGAAGGAGTAATTACCTCAAATAAAAATCAGAAAATAGCTATAGATATGAATTCATTCTATATATTTAAGTCAAATTTATACCTAACATTTGATACGGATAAAAAGGTGTATAAACCTGATGAGTTGATTACTATATCCGGAACTTTAACAAATAAAGGAGAGAATATAGAAGCAGGTGACTTAGAGTTAAAGGTAAAAGATGGAGATGTAATATTCAGGACGCCAATTAATCTTGGCTCTAACAGTAGTTATAGTTTCATTGCTACTACTACGGCTAATTCATCTTTTGTCTTAGAATGTATGATAAACGATGTGAAGGTGATAGATTATATCCTGGTAGAAGAGACAAAAGTTAATATAGAGATAATTACAAAACAGGCATTAGGAAGAGGAACAAATACACTAATCATAAGCTTAAAGAATATAAGTCAAGTTGATGTAGTTATTAATCATTGGTCATTAGCTATTAGTGATATGCATAAGGAGTTTGCAACAATTACTATTCCAGCATTAGAATCAAAGGTAATTGAGGTTAATTACCAGTTACCAATCACCAGTTACCAAGCAGACTATGCTACAATTACCTTAGTTTTATCAGGAAATGTAAGCGGGACTTATAC
>JBFLYA010000250.1:3258-5496 GCA_040757115.1 bacterium
ACTTCTGTAAATCTTGATGCAGGTAAAGGTGCAACATATACGATTAAAATTCCAAATCTCAAATTCCAAATTCCAAACAAATCTCAAATTCCAAACTCCAAATCCCAAATTACCCAATTACCCAGTTACTCAATTACCCAATCTCCCTTACCTGGAACTTATACTGCTAAGGCTGTAATTTTGTATGATGGAAATGAGATAGATAAGGAAGAGATGGTATTTAGTTTAGAACCGAATTTTGAGATTCTGGATGTTAGTCATCTTGAATTAACAGTTGGTAAAGAAGGGACGATTACCGTTGTAGTTAAGAATATTGGGAGTGCTATGGGTGAGGCAAAGGTAAAGGTAAAATTGTTGGATTTGCTGGATGAGGAACAGGTGATATGGTTAGACCCAGAAGAGATGGGGACTTTAAACTTCAGGTTAGCTGTTCCATCAGATTTTGAGAATGGAACTTATACAGGAGTGAGCAGTGAACAGTGGTCAATGAGCAGTAAAGAGTTTTCAGTAAAGATAGTTGGGATAAAGATAGATGTAGAAGCAGAACTGGATAAAGAATGTTATGAAGAAGGGGAATTGGCTACTTTTACATTAAAGGTAACTAATCTAAGTGATGTTTCTCTGGGAACATTGAATTTATCAGCTAAAGTAAAATTTAACGATTATGCAGGAAGCCAAACATTCCAAATTTCTGAGTTTTCACTTCTTAGTTTTAACTTGCCGATTCATCATACTGGTCAAAAACTCCAATTTGGTATTTATTCAGGGAATGAGCGAGCCATCTGGTTGGATGCCATTTATGTTCGACCCAAAGGAACAATTACGGTAATTTCGGACAAGCAAATTTACCATCAAGGAGAAACTGCCAGCTTAACAATTATCTCACAGGAAGCCGGGACAGTGAGTTTGATTACACCAGGCGAGCCTGCAAGTTGGACAATTGTATTTAGTGAAGCAGGTAGTCAAACATTTGCCTTCAATCTACCTGCACAAATGTTATCAGGGACATATTATTTGTATTATGTTCAGGAAAATTCCAAATCACAAATTCCCAATTACCCAATTCCCCAATTCCCCAATTACTCTCTACTTCCTATCGATGTGCGAGGGATAGAGGCAGTCATAAAAGGGGCAAGTTTGGATAAAGCAGGGTATTCGGTTAATGAAGGATTTAAGGTTAAGATAAGTGTAGATGTGAGTGAAGGATTTGAAGGGATGATAAAGGCATGGATAAATGAAGGAGATAATTGGACTAAGGTATATGAGAAAGATGAGACATTTGAAAAAGGAAGGCAGGTCTATGAAATAGTAAGTACTACAACTACATCCAATAGGCAAACATTAATCTATGGTATATATTTAGGCACACATACCTTAGTTACATCAGGAAGGAAGGGAATAAGTATCTACAACATTACGGAAGAAATGGGTAAGATTATAGAGAAGGAGTGGCTAATGGTAGAAATAATGCCATCTGGCCTAAGTAAAAACGCCTTGTTTGATTTCTTTAAGGTAACACAATATCCATTACCACCAGCAGGGATACAGCCAATAAAGGTATTAGAGTTTATTATTTATGATAAGGATGTAGAGATAAAAAAAGATATAAAGGTAACATATTTTTATGGACAGGAGGGATTAGGATATGATATAATAAAAGATAGTTTAAAGGCATATTATATAAAGGAAGGTAAGTGGGAAGAAGTCAGCAGGCAGGAATTGGATAGAGTAAATAATAAGTTAATATTTTATTTACCACATTTATCATTAGTCGGGATAGGTGCAAAGGTAAGCAAACCATTAGGTGAATTAAAGGTCTATCCCAACCCGGCAAGGGAGCAAGTAACTTTTGGTGATAGCCTCCCGGGTCAAATAAAGGTAAGGATATTTAATATAGTCGGTGAAGAGGTATATGAATATGAGGGAGTAAGTAGTAGTGGTAAGTGGATTTGGAAGCTCCAGAATAAAGATAATGAGAAAGTAGCCGGTGGGATTTATATTTATGTGATTAGTAGTTCTGAAGGAGATAAGAAGGTAGGAAAGATAGGAGTGGTGAGGTAAGAGAGTTGGAAAGAGAGAAGTGGTTATGGTTTTAATGCAAAGAGCAAGAGGTAAAAATCAAAGAGAGAAAGCAATGAAAATAGTAGGCAAGTAGGTAGTAGGTAAGTAGGAAAGGGATAAAGGATGTGCACGGTATTCCTCTTCTGGGGGCAATGTCTCCCCCTTTCCTACTTTCCT
>JBFLYA010000251.1 GCA_040757115.1 bacterium
ATAAACTATCAACTATAAACTATAAACGAGTTTTGCATTTTACTCTTTGGAGGAAATCCCTTTTGGACACCAAATCTGCATAGATTTCATTATTAGAGTTATTTTCAGACACCACCAATTTTTTTGTAGTTATCCTTATCAAGGCATAAAGGACATCCAGAGGAAGATGAAATTCAGCAGTAGAATCTAAAAGAATAGACATACCTGGTTCAAATTCATCATCACCTGTCCAAATGAGATAAAGAAGCGGAATGCGAGGAAGAGGAAAGAGGATAATAGATTTGTCTCCATAAGAGGCAGGTTTTGCACCTAATTTTACACCTACTTCAAAAAGTCTATTTGGAGCGTGACCAAATTTTTCTAAAAAAATTGAGTCTTCGAGGGAATGTGTTCCGGTAAAGAATAAATAACCACTTTTAAGGTCTCGCGGGCTTACCCACTTATTCGACAAATTTATCTCCTTTGCCTGGGTAAGATAGGTGAGTAAGACGAGTGCAAGGTCAAAATTAATCTTTGAAGATGGAGATGAAGGCATATTAATTTTCCTGGTCTGCAATTCAATTTGATACAAATCTTTGAGAAATTCAATTAAATATTTACCGTCTTTAAACTCAACCTGTGCCCTTTTACAGACCAAAGAATGTTCCATTTCTAATAATCTATTCCAGGCAACATCTAAACCATTCATTTATCACCTCACATAACTGGTGATTGGTAAATAGTTACCTCAAATCTTTACTTCTCAACCATTTTCTCAATCATATCCAACAAACCTTTTTGGTCAAAGCCGGATTTAATGATGTATGCCTGGGCACCAACTTCAATCCCTCTTTTCCTATCTTCATCCTTTTCTTCAGAAGTAACCATAATAACAGGAATATCTTTACATTTTTCGTCTTTTTTTATAGCGGCAGTTAATTCAAATCCATTCATTCCTGGCATAGTAATATCGGTAATGATTAAATCATATCTTTTTTGTTTGATTTTCCCTAAGGCTTGTAATCCATCAATTGCCATTTCGACATTATAGCCCACTGATTCTAAGATATTTTTTTCAAGTTCGCGGGTCGTTAATGAATCATCTACAACTAAAATAGTGGGAGTAGAGATTTTTGGTTTAGCAGTTACTTTTACTTCAATATGTGTCTTTTTGGCAGATTTCATTATATCAAATACATCTAAGATAAGGATTACTTCGCCATCTCCCCAGATAGTTGCACCGGCAATATTATCAGGTTTTTTTAAATAACCGCCCAGACTTTTGATAACTATTTCTTGTTCACTAATAACTTCATCTACTCCAAATCCAATAGATTCACCTGCAAAATGAATTATAATCATAAACATTTCGCGATTGGTAAGTATTTCATTTTCTTTTTTTAATCCAAGTAGTTTATCGAGTTTGACAAAAGGGATAGTAACACCATCAACGATAACTACTTCTTTATCACCAATCAGTTTTATATCATTTGTTGATAGATTAACTATTTTTTTTACTTCTGAAGTTGGGAAAATGAATAATTGCCCCTGGGATTTAACAATTAGTCCTAAAGTAATACTTAAGGTTAAGGGCATGCGTAAGGTAAATTTTGTGCCTTTACCTACCTCTGTCTGGATGTTAATCGAACCTTTAAGTCGTTCAATGTTTTCTTTAACAACATTCATTCCCACGCCTCGTCCGGAGATATCTGTGATTTTTTCACTGGTAGAGAATCCTGGGGCGAAGATAAGGTAAATAGCGTTTTCATCAGTAATTTTCTCTGCTTGTTCATGGGTAATCAGATTTTTCTTTAAGGCAATTCGTTTTATGACACGAGGGTCTATGCCTCGACCGTCATCGGATATTTCAATAATTATACTTGCTCCTTCCTGTCGGGCAGAAAAGCATATTTTCCCGGTTCGTGGTTTACCAAGCAATGCCCTTTCTTCTGGCGTTTCGATTCCATGGTCAATACAATTGCGGACTAAATGCATCAGTGGGTCTTTTATTTCCTCCAGTATTTTTTTATCAAGTCCTGTTTTTTCACCTCTAATTTCTAAATTTATCTCCTTATCATATTCTTCAGCCATATCCCGCACGACTCTTGGGAAAAGGTCAAAAATAGTCGATACTGGTAACATCCTTATTTTAATGACCATATCTTCCAATTCATTAGTTAAAATATTCAAGTCATCCAGTCCCTCTGCGTATTTTCTTAATAAATTAGTTGTTCCGTCTTTTAGTCTCTGGTGTGAAAGGGATAATTTTATTATCTCTTCTTTAAATCCATTGGTTCTTTCCTTTAGTTGGTCGAGGAATAATATTTGTTCTTTCATTAATTCAGATATATCCTTTATGTGCATCAACAGGGCATCTAATTTGCCACGGTTAATAATCATTTCTCCACTTAAATTCAGGAGTTTATCAAGTTTGCTTACTTCAACACGGATTGTTTCTTCAAAGCCTACTTTTTCATGTCGAATTTCTTGGGCTACACCTTCGACTAACCGAATTTTTCTCTCAGTCTTTTTCCTTTCACGAATTAACTTTCCGGTGCAGGCTTGAATTAATTCATCACAAAGAGAATCGACATCAATATCTACTTCTTTTTTAGAGATTTCTGCCTCTAACAGAATTTTAATTGAATCAAGGCATTCAAACAGCAAATCATTTATTTGTGGGGTGAGATTGAATTGTTTTTCTTTGATTCTGCCGAGCAGGTCTTCCATCTGGTGGGCGATGCGGTTAATTTTGGTCAAACCGACCATTTTCGCCGAGCCTTTTAAGGTATGTGCTTCACGAAATACCTCATTGAGTAGCTCAGCATCATCTGGATTTTGTTCCAGGTTTAAAAGTTTATTATTGAGGTTATTAAGTCGTTCATCAGTTTCTTCTTTAAATTTCGCTAAAAATATAGATTTATCAAATTTTCCAGCCATTTCTGTAACTCCAAATGGAATAGTGGAGTAATGGATTTGATTTTATCACTTTAACACTCCAATTCCTGTCTTTATCCTTCTAATTTAAATTTCTCAATTGCTACTTTTAGGTCTTCGGCTAAAGTATTTAATTCAGAAACAGAGGTAATAGATTGGTGGCTTGAGGCGGCTGATTGTTTAGATACTTCAGCGATTTCGTGCATTGTTGCTACGACTTGTTCTGAGGCAGTTCTTTGCTGTTGGGTGGCAACCGAGATTTGTTTTGAGGCTTTAGTTGTCTGGTCAACCATATCGAGTATCTCTTCTAAAGATTCCCCTGCTTTTTGAGCCAATTTTACGCCTTCATCTACCTTTTTCACATCTTCTTCTATCGCCATAACCGATTGAGAGGCTAATGTCTGAATTTCAGAGGCTATTTCTTTAATTGTTTTAGTCGATTCAACAACATTTTCGGCTAATTTTTTGACTTCAACGGCGACTACCGCAAATCCTCTGCCTGCTTCTCCAGCTCTTGAAGCCTCAATAGCGGCATTAAAGGCAATAAGTTTTGTTTCTGCGGCAATATTATTGATAAGTTCTAATATTTCGCCTATTTTTTGAGACCTCTCGCCCAGTGTCAGGATGCGTCTGGCACCGGCTTCAGTTGTTTCCTTTATTTTACCCATACTGAGAATTACATCCTGAACTCCATCCTGTCCTGTTTGAGCACTTTGTAATGTTTCCTCAGCTATTCTGGCGACTGCATCGGCATTTTCTGCTATTTGTTTTGAGGTGCTGGATAGCTCTTCAACAGTAACCGTAACCTGGGAAACCGAAGCGGCCTGTTCACTTGCCCCACTTGATTGTTCCTGAGCCGTGGCTAAAATTTCACTGCCCGCAGAACTTATTTGAAGCGAAGCCTCTTTTAAATGGTAAATTAATTTCCTCAAATCTTCAAGCATTTTATTAATGACAATTGTCATTTGTTCAAGTTCATTTGCACCTTCTATCTTTACGGCTTGAGTTAAATCTCCACTGGCAATTTTTTCTATTATCCCAGCCAAATTTTTAATATTATCTTGTAGATTTTTCTTTTCCACCGACCGGGTTTGAGCATGGTCATGGAGTTGTTCCATTGAATTGCGTAAATTCTGCATCATCCGATTAAAAATATTCGATAGTAATCCAATCTCATCACTCGTAACGACTGTAACAACATGAGATAAATCTCCATCAGCAATCCGCTGACTACTTTTAATTAAATTATGAAGAGGTATAGTCGCATCAGTCGTGACAAAATAGGCGTAAATATATCCGACAACAAAAATAATCACCGTAAAAATCAATAAAAGATTCCACATCTTCGTAATTGGTGCATCAAAATCCTTCATATAACATACTGTTCCCAATGTCCAGTTTGATTTTTTAATCGGGGCATAAGTAATATATCTCCCTCTGGTTACATCTTCTTGATAGCCAGGTTTATGAACCTCAGTTATTGTAGGTATCTCCTGTGGTATTTCAACGATATGCTTTCTTTTTTCATTTAGTAAAAATGAAAAACCACTTTTACCCAATTTAATATCTTTGACCAGATTAGTCAAAATATCGGTATCTGCTTTATCGAAATTTAGCAGTAGACTAATCTTATCAACACCATCTTTTACCATTTGGTCAGCCTGGTTTTTTATTCTATCTTCTATCACTCTGGCTGTAAAATTAATAAACATCACCGAGCCAAGGAATAAAGACAAAAGCATCAGTGATTGAACGGCAACCTGGGTTTTAAAACCAATACCCAGTCCTACCTTTTGTTTTTTTTCTTCTATATGGGCGGCGGCAAATGCCAATCGAAGTATTGGCTCACGATATCTAATGGTTAAATAAAATAAAATGATAGATACATTTACGGAATTGATGAATGTGCTCAAAAATATAGCTATCGATTCCCAGATAGATAGGTGACCATAAACCGCTCTCATCCAGGCACCTGCTGAAAGCCCAATAATAAGCGTTGTGACAAATTCTAAAATAACTATCCTTCGTGGAATCTGGACAAGTGCTTCTCTTGCTTGTTCAGCTAATGTTTCACTTGCTTTACCTTCTTTTTCTTCCATCTCTTGTAAAAATTGAACAATTGGTCTAAACCATAAGCAAATTAGCCAGATGGCAAAACCTATCAATATTGGTGTCTCAATGGCAGTGATACTTAATAGTATCCTGAGCCTCTCCGGGGTGAACTTAATGGATAATAAGGTATAAACCGCATTGATAATTACCCCAATTACCATAAAGATTCCTACAGCATAGATTACCTTTTTTCTAATTGATGTTTTTAACATTTTTTTACCTCCTTAGTTTGGTAATTGGTAACTGGTGAATGGTAATTAGTTACCAGTTACCATTTAACCGATTACTTACTTTAGTAAGCGTTCAGGTGGTGTAACAAAAGGAGATGTGGAGATTAAGGAGATAGGGAGATATTATTAAAAAAATTGAAATTAGTAGAAACTAATAGAAATTTATGGAAATTTGTTGTTTTCCACAATCAA
>JBFLYA010000252.1 GCA_040757115.1 bacterium
ATTTAAAAAATTCACTTGTATCCGAACATACTATTTTTGTGCCTTTTTAGGGATATAAGTCAAGAAAAATATTTTTAAAAAAACTTAATTTTTTACTTGACATTTCACCATAAGACTTTGTGCCCTACAGGGGCATGAGCGTTTCTCCTGTAACAGTGGTTACGATTTCTTCATCATCACTTCTTTAACTGCCTGAACGATATGAGTTGATTTCATTTCAAATCTTTCTAATAATTCATCTGGTTTGCCAGAGAGACCAAACCTATCTTTTACGCCAATTCTTTTCATTGCCACAGGGTTGTTTTCAACTAAAACTTCAGCCACCGCACTTCCTAAACCACCGATAATTGAATGTTCTTCACAAGTAACAATTGCCCCTGTTTCAATAGCCGCCTGAATGATTATATCTTTATCAATTGGTTTGATAGTGCTCATATTAATTACTCTTGCCTTAATTCCTTCTTTTTGTAGTTCTGCGGCGGCTTGAAGTGCCTCAAAAACCATAAGTCCAATCGCAATAATAGTTACATCATTGCCCTGTTTAAGAATAGTTCCTTTACCAATCTTAAATTCATAATCATCTGAAAACACTATCGGGAATTTTGCCCGACCTAATCTGATATAAAATGGAGTAGAATCCTTTGCGGCGGTAATGACAGCTTTTTCAGTTTCTATTCCGTCAGCCGGGACAATTACCGTCAAATTAGGCAAACTTCTCATTAAAGCAAGGTCTTCAATGGCTTGATGCGAGGCACCATCTTCACCTACGGATATACCAGCATGCGTAACAACAATCTTAACATTAGCCTTTGGCCAGGCAATAGAGGTTCTAATCTGGTCAAAAACCCGTGCCGAGCCAAATACTGCAAAGGTCGAGGCAAAAACAGTTTTACCGCAACTCGCTAACCCTGCCGCAAAACCCATCATATTTGCCTCTCCAATACCAAAGTTAAAAAATCTATCTGGAAATTTTTCCTTAAACAAAGAAGTTCGCGTTGAAGATGAGCAATCTGCATCTAAAACCACTATATCTTTATTTTCTATGCCTAATTTTACCAATGTTTCTCCATAAGCATCTCTGGTTGCCATTAATTCTGCCATAATTTTCCCCTTTCTTTATATCGACATTTTTATTATAATACTTTATTTTCTATCATAAGTCTTCTGACCTCTAACTTCTGTCCTCTATTCTAACTCCAACAGTGCTTTTTGTTCTTCTTCTTTGGTTGGTGCTACGCCGTGGTAACCTACCTTTCCTTCCATAAAAGAGACGCCTTTACCTTTAATCGTGTGAGCGATGACCATAGTTGGTTTGCCGTAAGTAATATTTGCTTCATTGGTGGCATAGATTATCTGATGCATATCGTGACCATCAATCTCAATTGTATTCCAGCCAAATGCTTTGAATTTATCAACTATCGGTTCAATAACCATCACCTCATTTACCGGCCCATCAATTTGCAATTTATTATAATCTAAGAAAGCACATAAATTATCTAATTTATAATGTGCACAAGCCATTGCCGCCTCCCATATTTGTCCTTCTTGACTTTCACCATCTCCTAAAACCACATATACCCTAAATTTTTTCTTATCAAGTTTAGCGGCTAAAGCCATACCACCGGCAACAGATAATCCCTGTCCAAGAGAGCCAGCCGACATTTCTACTCCTGGAGTAGCCGTCATATCTGTATGCCCCTGAAGAAAACTATCCAATTTCCGCAGTCGCATTAATTCAGATGTTGGGAAATAACCAGATAATGCTAATGCAGAATATAATGCCGGACAGGAATGTCCTTTAGAAAGAACAAATCTATCACGGTCTTCCCACTTAGGGTTATCAGGTTTATGGTTCATAATTTTGAAATAAAGTGCGGTGATTATATCGGTGCATGATAAAGCCCCACCTGGATGTCCAGAACCCGCCTCGGCTAACATCTTAATTATCCACCGCCTTATCTCTTTTGCTTTTACCTCTAATTCTTGAATTTCCTGATTAGACATATTTTTACCCCTTTCTTAAAAAAATTTTCCACCTGTGCGATTAGACTAATTTATATCGCAGAGACGCAAAGGAAAAACAAATGTAAAATAGGAAATGAAAAATGGGAAATTTTACTACTTTGCAAGACTCATTATCTTTCAGTTATACATTTTCATTTTACATTTTTCATTTTACATTTAACCGCACAGGTCGAAAATTTTTGTATATCCTTTAGTTAATAAATCTCTGTTTTTCGATTACTAAAGTGGAGATGTACAGAGTATCCAATCTTTAGAAATAATCTCCTTCCGACTAAAGCAGAACGATTCGGATTTATCTTCACAAATGGACTTTTTCCCCAATTTCGAATACAATACACAGAAAAATCCTTCACTTTCTTAATTTTGCCTCGTTCTGAAACTATTCCAACACACAAATGCTTTGTATAAAAGCGGTAATTTTCACCCAAGTGTTCATCTGTATCAGGTACCTCTTCAGGGAAAGGACTGGCTATTAATCCTTCTGAGATCAATCTGGCCATATCTACAAACAAATCACTGGTTCCAGTGTCGAAGTCTGCAATAATATTTAGAGTTGAATTTGATGAAATTGCTTGAATCTCTACTGTGGGATAATAATCATCTATATATTTTGTTTTTGTCCATTTAGATGATGATTCTTCAATAGTCAAAAGTGTTTTATTTATAAAGATAAAGGGGAATTTTCCTCTTTTTTGACACATATCTAATATATCACCACGCTGTGGATACTCATCGATGTCAGAAGAGAATGTCTCTATTTCTCCATTTATTACTGTTACCCAGGCGGCATTCAACTCTTCAAATTTATTGGTAAGCCACTCTCCATTTTTTTCCCATAGGGTGGTTTGAAGATGAATTTTCTCATCTTCATCAAGCGAAGAATACTTTTCTAATGTCAAATTCTCACCTACAAATCCACTCTTAAACCGTATAGGGTTAAAGATAGGTTGAAGTGAGATAGTATCCTTACTTAATTTCTTTTCTGGCAAAAAGATAGATTTTTCTGAATTTGTAGATATTTGGTAAAAAAACGCTGGAATACACTCTTTTATTCTTATATTTTCTTCTTCTATTTTAAACTCAGATAAATCGTCAGAAAACTCTATGATAGGTTTCTTATTAATTAGTTCATCTAACTCATTTGTTCCCGATAGAGCAGAGTATAATGTTTGCTGAGTTAACCTAAATCTCTTCTTCATTTTTCCCTCCCTCTAATAGCCTCCAAAAATTCAGTTAATTCATTTAGACTCTGGTCAAAGAATCCTGGAAATCCCCCTTTTACCCTCCCTAATTTATCAACCTCAATATTCCTTACTTCTGCTCTTCCTTCTTTGTTTTCAAAATAGTAGACTGCTAACTCATTATTTGATATATCTTTTTTAGCAATTGAATGTATAAATGCATGTAAGATATGTTCACTATGTGTCTCAATAAATAGTTGTATGTTTTTCTTTTTTAAAAACTTAATAAGTAATCTTCCCAGGTCTACCTGTGCCTTTGGATGAATATGAGCCTCTGGTTCTTGAATAAAGACAGTGGAATTATCAGGTATTAGTATAAGTGGTAATAGAATAAATATCATTTGTTGAAATCCTGAGCCTTCGTTTACCATCAGGGTATTTGCTGGTTGTTTTAATAAAATTGTTACTCGATTACTTCCTATCCATTGAATGTCTATGTCGATGCCATAACCCATAATCTGGCTAAGTTCTTGTGCCACTTCTTTTCGTAAGTTTGCATTATATGCAAATGCAGCTATTAAGGCTACAATCCTATCATTTAATGTTACATTCTCAAGTGTTGAATACTTCTCAGGAGGCTGGTCAGGTAATAGATACCCTGCTTCTTCAAAACCCCTTAATGGATATATAAAGTAACAGGATGCTAATAATTTCTTAGCGATTCCTTGAAATAGAAAATCTCTTCCTCCAGATGGTTTAACTTCATTATTTTCTATTGTCACTTCAAGAGATAATCCAGAGCCATTGATATTACCCCTTAACTTTATACCGATAGTTGCACTTTCTTTTCTAATTACATCTTCAAATCTACCCACATCTATTTTATAGGGAGATAAATACGCTGAGGTTTCTTCTAATTTCTTAACCTCAGGGATAAAAATATTCTTCTCAGGAGAGGTTTGACAAAGCAACTGAATCGCCTGTATCAAGCTTGATTTGCCACTATTATTTGGTCCTATAAATATAGTTATAGGTTTAGCATCAATAGAAGTTTTTGCATGTAATTTAAATCCTTCAACATTTATCTTTGTTATCATAATTTCCCCTCTGGTGACATGCCACGAAATGGTGCGGGCTAATCTTCTTTAATTCAGGTTCATATTCCTTACATTTATCGCTGAGTTCTTCACATCGAGTCTGAAATCTACACCCTGCTGGTGGATTAATTGGACTCGGCACCTCGCCTGCTAAAATATCCATCTTCTTTCGTATTTGAGGGTTGGGAACAGGGATACTCGCCAGCAGTTTTTGAGTATAAGGATGAAGGGCTCGGCTATAAATTTCCGCTGTAGTCGCTAATTCTACTATTTTCCCCAGATACATCACCGCCACCCTATCGCTTATCTGCCTGACTATCCTCAAGTCATGTGAAATAAAGATATAACTTAGTTTCAGTTCTTCTTGTAAATCACAAAGTAAATTAACAATCTGTGCCTGAATAGAAACATCTAATGATGAAACTGGCTCGTCTAAAACAATAAGTTTTGGCGATGTGGCTAATGCCCGTGCAATTCCAATCCTCTGAAGTTGCCCACCACTGAATTCATGTGGATAGCGGTTGTTCCAATCCGGGGATAATCCAACTAATTGAAGTAATTGAGCAATTTTTTCTTTTTTCTGTCTTCCTTTAGCTAATCTATGAATAATCAATGGCTCACCAATTATATCTCCAATCTGCATTCGTGGATTCAAACAACCATAAGGATTTTGAAAGACCAATTGCATTTGTTGGCGTAGATGACGCATTGAATCTTTATTCAAATTAAAAATATCTTCATCTTCAAAATACACCTTGCCTGAGGTACAGGTAAGAAGTCTTAAAATCAATTTTGAAGTCGTAGTTTTTCCACACCCACTTTCACCAACCAGCCCTAATGTTTTTCCCTTTTCTAAATCAAATGAAATATTATCTACGGCACGGACGGTGTCTGCTTTTCCCAAAAGACCTTTTCTTATCTGAAAATATTTCTTTAATTCTTTAACTTGAAGAAGCATTTAGTTAATTGCTATAATTGTAAGTGTTCAGGTGGTGTAACAAAAGGAGATGTGGAGATTAAGGAGATAGGGAGATATTATTAAAAAAATTGAAATTAGTAGAAACTAATAGAAATTTATGGAAATTTGTTGTTTTCCACAATCAA
>JBFLYA010000253.1 GCA_040757115.1 bacterium
ATACTTGAAGCAAAGATATTACCAAATTCCTCCAACTCTTTGAGAAACCCTGCTATTTCCTTTTTGAAATTTGATTTGTAATTTTGCATTTTGATATTTATATTTGATATTTAATATTTGATATTTATTTGTTGTCTCCCTCAAATCCTATTTTGCAGAACCCTATACACTATTTTAACCTTTATGCTAGATTAAGACACCACCAAAATTTGTTGCAATTTAAAACATCCACCCCCCTTATTTGTATCACCTTAACCCCCCTTACGGATTCAGGGTTGGCAAAGGCAAGGTTAAAAATCTGTTGCATTGTGCAACAATTCAGCCTTTTACAGGATTTTGATTACTCATAGCCCTACAATGACTTACGAAATACCTCCTATTTGGCATAAATCTTGCTTATAATCTTAATAGAGGATTAAGATGAAAAGGTTTTTCAGGAAATTTGAAACGATGATGTCAGCGATTACCTTTGCGCAAGAGGGCGAATTTGAAATCGCTAAGGAGATGCTAAAAGAAGACAGACGGGTTTTGTTGGCTATCAGAGAAGGAAAGACAGACCAAAAGGTGCTAACATACGCTTTGAATACCTGTCAGAGGATTGGGGCAAGCCTTGATATACTGTATGTATCAAGCAGGGATACTGTCGCTTCAAGCATTAATGACCTCTATAGCCATCTCAAAGAAGCAGGGATAAACTACAACCTGGTGAAAAAAAGCGGGGATTTCAAGCAGGAGGTAATAGACTGGACGAATCTTAATCAGGATGTTGTTTTTGTAGTCATAGGAGATAATCTCGATTTTGAGAGTAAGGATAAATGGCTTCCAGAGTCCTGGAACAAGATTAGATGTCCAATGATAGTAGCGAATGAAATTATAGCACTTATTAATCGAAATTTGACCCAGATATGGCTATGAAATTCCAAATCACAAATTCCAAATTCCAAACAAATTCGAATGACCAAAATTCAAAACATTACCCCCATAGTTTGGTATTTAGTACTTGAAATTTGGTGCTTATTTGGGATTTGGTGCTTGGGATTTGGGATTTTTTACTTATCCACCCTGAGTAAAATTTTGACTAATAACTGCTATAAGGAGGGAAATAACTATGGGTAACTATGTCAAGAAAAAGCCATATAGGAAGATGATAGGGATGGGTATTCTTTCCATTGCACTTTATACTGCTTTGCTTATGAAACAAGATATTATTAACGATTATTTTACAAGGGGTGGAATCTATGCCTTACTACCGATAATCACGGCGTTTCTTTTTTCTTTTATTCACGGTTTATTTACCGGTAATTTCTGGACAGTAGTAGGTATAGAGGCGGTTAAAAAAGAAACGAAAAAAAGTGAAGATGAGGGGGAAGATTGATTATGCATGAGGTAGTTAATTTTATTAATCTTGATTTAATAAACATCTTCTATCTATTTAGTCTGGGTTTTGTAGGGGGGCTGGTAAGTGGGTTTATAGGCTCTGGTGGGGCATTTGTGCTAACCCCTGGGATGATGAGTCTGGGGGTGCCGGGTTTGGTATCTGTAGCCAGTAATATGTGTCATAAATTTCCCAAAGCACTTGTCGGGGCTATCAAGCGAGCAAGGTATGGTCAGGTAGATGTTAAACTTGGTCTGATTATGGGTATATCTGCTGAAGCAGGTGTGCTTTATGGTGCTAATATTCAAGAAGGTATTAAAAAAACATTTGGGGAGGCAGGTTCAAATCTTTACATCAGCATAGTCTTTATTGTAATCCTTGGAATTGTAGGCACATTTGTGCTTCTGGATGCATTAGCGACTTACAAAGATAATAGTATCCATCAAGAAGAAAGGTTAACTAAACTTGCCCGTTGGGTGCAATCCATACATATCCCCGGAACAATGATTTACTTTGAGAGTTTAAAGGCACGGGTGTCAGTGCTCTTTACCATCCCTCTTGGTTTTGCCACCGGTATGCTTGCCGCTACTATTGCTGTGGGTGGTTTTATTGGTGTTCCGTCAATGATTTATATCCTTGGTGCACCGAGTCTTATGGCTTCTGCCACAGAGCTGGTGATAGCCTTTGTCATGGGACTGGGTGGCAGTCTTAAATATGCCTTACATGGAATGGTCGATATTAGACTGGCAATGATAATTCTTGGCGGCTCACTTTTTGGTATTCATCTGGGTGCTATTGGCACAACCTATGTTAAGCCTTTTATGATTAAAGTCGTGATGGGGGTGATAATGGTCACTGTCCTTTTTAGCCGCAGTTTGATGATACCAGTTTATCTTGCCCAGCTGGGAATCATTCAGAATATGAGTAAAATCACTATGATGTGGCTAAATAATTTGAGCTTTGCCATTATGGCATTAGCCTTGCTTTTAGGTGCCTTTATTATTCTCAAGGCACTCTGGCAGGGATTGACAGCAGAAAAACGATAGTAACCATTCACCGCAGAGACGCAGAGGAACAGAGAAATAAACCAGATAACAGAAAAGATTATTGAGGCAATCATTGTCCTGCATAGAACATCAAAACCAAATTGTTAATCAATCATGAGATGTCGGTCCCCAAAAGCTTACACTGATGAAAATTCGTGATGGAATGAAGTGTGTGGTAAATAGTTTTTATTTTTTTCTCTGCGTCTCTGTGTCTGTGCGGTAAACAGTTACAAATTTTGCTTCTCTGTAATTTTCGGTCACCCTTTTTTCATTATAGTTTCTACGGCGTTTAGTACCTGCTCAACGCTGATTTGTGACATACAAACATTTTCTTTGCAGTTATAGAAATGCCCAATTTTATTGCATCCTCGACATTGGACATTACTTTGAATGACAATTGATTCTTTTAGATATGGCCGCCATAATTCTACTACTCCTGGACCGAATAAAGCAATTAGTGGAGTTTTCACGGCACAAGCAAGATGCATTGGCCCACTATCATGTCCAATAAATAAATCGCTTTTGGCAATGATTGAGGTTAGTTGATAAAGTGTCGTCTTTCCTATTATTGAGATAATATCTTTAGACCTGGAATTAACTAAAGATAATATTCTATTACCTCTTTCAATATCATTAGAGGCACCTGTCAGAATGATTTTAGTCCTTTTTTTTAAAAGTTCACTAATTAACCCGGCAAATTTTTCCACTGACCACAATCTTTCTTTTTGTCTTGCACCAATATGAATAGTAATAAAGGAAATGGTAGTATCGTCTTTAAATTCTTTTAACAGTTGTGTGGCAAATTTATCGTCTTCTTGAGAAGGGAAAATCTTCAGGTCTTTATCTTTTAAAGGTATATTTAGTTCGGATAAAAAGTTATCGTAAAACTCCTTCATATAAATATTATGATTAAACGGAATGCCTTTTGTATAAAGTCTGCCCGAACCATCCCGATTAAACCATAACCGCTGGACACCAACCGCATTAAATCCAACCCTTTTTGGTGCTCGACTCAAACGGCAAAGCCAGGCAGTCCAATATGTGCCTGATAAATCAATGGCTAAAGCAAAATTAGTCTGGCGTAATTGGTTAATAAGTTTAATCTTGCCTGATAAACTTCTATCCTCATAAACGATAACCTCATCAAGGTAAGGGCATTTAGTTGCTAATTCTTTTATTTGCGGATGAACCACGGCAATAATTTTTTTATTCTGGAAATGTTCTCTTATCGCAGATTGCATCGTAGAACATAATACGAAATTGCCTATTCCATAGATTTGAATGAATAAGATATTATCTGCAGGAATTATAGGGTGAGGTTTTATCTTATCTATAAAAATATATATAAGTCCAGTTATCAAAATAACAAAAAGTTCTACTTCTAACCTTAATATTTTTAAAAACCGTTTAATTTTAATGGTCATCTTTATATTAGTTTTGTGAGGTAACTATTCAGCCCCAGATGGACACGGATGAAACACTGAAAATTCGTAAATCGTGTCCGTTTTCCGTGTCCGTGTAATCAGGTTGAAGGCTGAAGAGTTCTTCTGAAAATCGGGACTCGGGACTCGGGGTTCGGGACTCGAGAAGGCTGGTAGCCGCAGGCTTCAGCCTGATTTCACCTGAACCATCAAACCATCAAACCCATTTTCATCCCCCTTTGTGCCCACTCCCTGTGGGCATGAGCGTTTCTCCTTCTAACTTTTATTTTCTATCCTTCTTGATTCTCTGCCACTTCTTTCACTGGCTTTATTATTCTTACACCTGTAGTCTCAGCGGAAAATATCCACCAACTACCACAATTCTTACAAAGAGGGATATTATTATATTTTGCCTCAAGGTGCATCTGGCGTAACTGGTGAAATTTTGTCCCCTGCCATAGTTCTTCAATCGTATTTTTAGTTACATTCCCCATCAAGCACTTACCATGAAAATCTTTACAGCATACAGGCACATCCCCATTCCAATAAATCACCATTTGCTGCCACAAATACTGACAGGGCTTCCGATTATTTTCTGGAAAAGAAACTCTTCTATCCTCTACCTGTCCAGCCAGAGTATCATAATCTCTAATCTGAATGTAATCAGTATCATTTAAAAAATGCCTCCACATATCAATAAAACTCTCTATCTCGGTGACATTATCTTTCATCCTTATGAAAGAAATAACTGCCTGAGGACTTTGAGTTCCTATCTCTTTTTTTAATTGGAGAAATCTCCTCACATTGGTAGTAACCAGAGCAAAATCTCCTCCTTCTCGTAGTTTCTGATATGTTTTTTGGGTAGCCGCATCCACAGAGAATACTATTACATCCAATCCAGAAGAGATTATTTGTTTGGAGATTCCTTCATCAAGAAGCATACAGTTAGTCCCAACACACACCCTTTCTATTCCCCTGGTCTTAGCATACTGAATCATCTCTATTAGCTGCGGATGGAGTAAAGGTTCTCCATCGCCTGTGAGATAAAGGGAAGAAACATATTGGTGAGAGATTTCATCTACAAGCCTTTTATACAAACCAAACTCCATATTTCCAATCTTTCTTTGTAACCGCGGTCGGCAACACATAAGACACTTAAGATTACACAAATTGGTAATCTCAATAGATATTTGAAAGGGAAAAGGAAGTACCTTCTGGAGTTTCTCTCTTACTTCTTTTTCATTAACCCCTTGAGAGTCCCACCATATCTTCTTAATTTCTCTGATATAATCCCATACTTTCTGGTCTCTTTCCAAAGTCAAAATCTCCTTCCTATTTAAATTTTGTCAGTGTCTTTGAAAGATAATATATCACAAATTGTAAGCGTTCAGGTGGTGTAACAAAAGGAGATGTGGAGGGGAGATATTATTAAGAAAATTGAAATTAATAGAAACTAATAGAAATTTATGGAAATTTGTTGTTTTCCACAATCAATTTCTACCTATTTCTATAAATTTCAATCTATTTCTATTATCTTATCTCCATATCACTCTTATCTCC
>JBFLYA010000254.1 GCA_040757115.1 bacterium
CGGTGTCAAGCAAACCTGGCCCAAGAGTTCGATGCACCGCTATAGCGCATCCAATGACTCTATTCGATAATTCATCAAATTTCACTTCGTGCTCTCCGTACCCTTCGTGGTGAATAGTTACAAAAATAGAAACTAATAGAAATTTATGGAAATTTGTTGTTTTCCCCAATCAATTTCTACCTATTTCTATAAATTTCAATCTATTTCTATTATCTTATCTCCATATCACTCTTATCTCCTTATCCCCTTTCTTACACTTTTGATATATAGCCTGAACGGTTACTTAGTTTTAAGGTTTTGAGATAAGGTTTTGAGTTATGACATTTGAGTTTTGAGTTAATATTGTCCCATTTGATGGACACGGCTGAACGGTTACAAAAAAAGATATTTTCCTCTCTGTTTCTCTGCGTCTCTGCGGTAAAGGATTACCTGAATGATTATCCTATTCGTAATGGTCTTTGGGGTCAGACTTCAAAAGCAGAATTAATCAAGTTAATTCTGTTCGAGGTCTGACCCCACCATCTTTTCCCTTTTCTTCTTAATCAATGTCCGACCATAACTCACTCCCTTTTATATGTGTTAAGTAAAATGTCTTCGCTACTTTTCTCTACCTACTCTATCTATTTCCTCTCTATCTGTGGGTGGGTTCCAACCCATTTAAGAAAGTAGGTGTTGCTTTCGATAGAAAACAAGCATCGATAATAATCATCTACATAAAATTCCCACAATCCTTTGATACTTTCGAATCGATGAATCTTTAGCGATGGA
This sequence comes from bacterium, assembly GCA_040757115.1. NCBI lineage: Bacteria > bacterium. The sequence continues at coordinate 769 of JBFLYA010000254.1, forward strand.
TGTTTTGGGTCATTTAACAAAAACCTTACTTGTTTTTCAAACTTCCTTTTGATATATTCGGGTAGGGCTGCATAATATTTATCGAAATTATCATCTTTGGCAATTTTTCTTTCACCTGGCATTATTCAAATCCTTCAGCAAGTCCTCAGCATCTGTATATTCTTTGAACTTACCTGCTTTATAGTTTACCTCTGCTTTTGCTAATGCTTTTTGGACCTCGGGAGTGTGAACATAGAGTTCTCTCTTTGGGATTTTTTTAGTAAATGTAATCAAGACTTGCATATCCGAATTGTACGGCACATCTTCCTGGGGAATGACAATCCCATTATGATATACCCCTTCCATTGTCAATTGTGACATTAACGATCACCTCCTCATTTTGTCTTTTTGCGGAATTAGTGTACCTGTTTAGCGTGGTCAGAGAGCACAAATGAATGGTACTGACTTAGTGCGAAACCACTTCAAACACAACAAGTTGTGTAATACAAAATCAAAAATTAAATATTAAAATGCAAAATGACATATCAAATATCATATCAAAAATCAAAGAGCAAATATCAAAATTAAGGAATTCTTTTATTCTTATTTTTGATTTTTAATATTTGATTTTTGTAAGCGTTCAGGTGGTGTAACAAAAGGAGATGTGGAGATTAAGGAGATAGGGAGATATTATAAAAAATTGAAATTAATAGAAATTTATGGAAATTTGTTGTTTTCCCCAATCAATTTCTACCTATTTCTATAAATTTCAATCTATTTCTATTATCTTATCTCCATATCACTCTTATCTCCTTATCCCCTTTCTTACACTTTTGATATATAGCCTGAACGGTTACTTAGTTTTAAGGTTTTGAGATAAGGTTTTGAGTTATGACATTTGAGTTTTGAGTTAATATTGTCCCATTTGATGGACATGGCTGAACGGTTACAAAAAAAGATATTTTCCTCTCTGTTTCTCTGCGTCTCTGCGGTAAAGGATTACCTGAACGATTACCTTTTTTTCACGCCACAGCTACATGTAGAAAATTGGTTGTATCATGATGTCCACCGGCAATACCACCAGTAATAATAACTTTGTTTCCAGACCGAAATATACCGGTGGATTTTGCGGTTTCAATCCCCTTTCTTATCATATCATCCGTATTATCAAATTCATCTGATTTAACGGGATAAATTCCCCAATACAGGGTCAATTGCCGAACTGTTTCCATAGATGGGCTGACCGCGATAACTGGCACAAATGGTCTATATTTAGCAATCATCCTTGCGGTCAGACCTGAATATGTACAGGCAATAATCGCCGCTACCTTTAAGTCCATCGCGATTTGCGCTGTGGCATAGCCAATTGCCTCTGTAGTATTTATACCTCGCAGGTCTATTTTATCTTTTAATATTGCCTCATATTCTAATGCCTTCTCTGCTTCTAAAGTAATTTCTACCATTTCTTTAACACATTCTACCGGATATTTACCGATAGCAGTTTCTTCGGATAGCATCAAGGCATCCGTTGAGTCAAAAATAGCATTGGCAATATCTGTTACCTCTGCTCGTGTGGGAATATCTTCATTTACCATAGACTCTAATATTTGCGTGGCGGTAATAACTGGTTTGCCAAATAGATTTGTCTCCAAAATTACTTTTTTTTGCACCAGAGGGATTTTAGCCAGGGCTGTTTCAATGCCTAAATCTCCTCTTGCCACCATTATGCCATCTGCAGATTTAATTATCTCACTTATATTTTCAATTGCCTCTTTTTTCTCAATCTTGGCAATAATTGGGATAGAGACATCTTTTTCTTTTAATATCTTACGCAACTGCATAATATCATCTGGATTTTTTACAAAAGATAAACTTATAAAATCTACTCCTTCCTCAATCCCAAGGTTTAAATCCTCAATATCCTTTGGAGTAAGTGAAGGAATTGAGAGTTTAGTCTCCGGGAAATTTACCCTTTTGTCTGATTTTAACTCACCACCTTTGACCACCTGGCAAATAATATTCCCCATATCATGTCTAATCACCTTTAACCTTATTCTGCCGTCATCAATGAATATTGGCTCACCTGATTTTACTTCCTTCGGTAGATGTTTATAGGAAACAGAGACTATATTTTCATCCCCTTCAATCTCTTTAGTGGTTAAGGTGAATACAAAATCCTCCTTTAATACCACCCCTTTTTTTACTTTTCCTATTCTAATTTTGGGTCCGGCTAAATCTTGCATAATCCCTATGGGTTTATTGATTTCTGCAGATATTCTACGAACACTTCTTATAACTTCAAGATGGTCTTTATGTGTCCCCTGGGAAAAATTCAATCGAACAACATCCATCCCCGCCTCAGCTAATTCCTTTAATATTTTATGGGAATTACTTGCCGTCCCAATAGTGCATACAATTTTTGTTCTTTTCATAATATTAAACATATCTTAAATTTTACAACATTACTTTTAAAATGTCAAATAAAATTTATTCTAAATTTTTAGTTGCATTTTTTCTTTATCTATGCTATACTTTCAAAAGTGGTTAAAAATCTTGAGACCATAAAGAAAGTAGCGTATGCAAGTAGTATTGGAATTGTGCTCGTTACTTCAACTTTTATTGGCTTAGGAATAGGTTATTTTTTAGATTCACGATTTGGCACAACACCATGGTTGACTATCGCTGGATTATTACTGGGTATCATCGCGGGCTTTTACAATGGTTATGAAATGATAATGAAAATTATGAAAGAATGAAAGAAATTACTTTACCCCAAATTACTAAAACAACCTGGATACTAATCGGCATTGTTTTTCTAATCTCTTTATTAACCCAAAATATATCAATAATATCAGGTATAGTCATTGGTTCCTTACTTGGATTATTAAACTTTAAGGCACTGATTTTAACGACGCAAAGAGCCTTTAAATCTGAGCGGACAAAGTCATATATCTTGATGAGTTACCTGGTTAGATTAAGCCTATTGGGATTAATATTAACCCTCATATTACAGGTAAAAGCAATAAATTTTATTGCCGTGATAGGTGGATTATCCATCGTGATTATGGCGATTTGTGTCCAAGGAACGATTAATCTCATTAAATAGATTAGGTGAAAGGGAAAAGATGGAAGCAGAGGCACCCTTTTTATTTCAATTTTTAGTCAACTGGCTAAATCAATATTTAGGAAACTACATTCCCATAAATGCTACGATTGTTATGACCTGGTTGATTTCACTTGGGTTAATAGGTTTTGCCCTGGCGGCATGTTCTTCTTTAAAAATGGTTCCCAGGGGACTACAAAATCTATTAGAACTCTTAGTTGAACAGGTTCTTCAACTCTTAGAGGGCATTATGGGACATAAGAAGGCAAAGTTCTTTCTACCTTTAATGGGCACACTGACCCTGTTTATTTTAATTTCAAACCTGATTGGACTCATTCCGGGATTGAAAGCACCAACAAGTGATTGGAACACAACTATTGCCTTAGCTATGATTGTATTTATCCTGACACACTTTTTTGGAATAAAACAAAAAGGATTAATTGGTTATTTTAAGCATTTTGTAGGTCCTATCTGGTGGTTAGCTCCATTGATGGTGCCCATACATCTGATCGGAGAAATAGCGAAACCTTTTTCCTTATCTATCCGACTATTTGCTAATATGATGGCAAAACATATGACCTTAGGTTGCCTGGCACTATTGCTTGTTCTGTTTTCAAAGAAGGCAATTCTATTTGTCCAAACTTTATTTATTCCTGTATTTTTACCACCAATAGTTATGCTTTTAGGGGTGCTTACTTGCCTTATTCAGACATTTGTTTTTGTCTTTTTAGCCATAGTCTATATTTCCATTGCTATGGAAGAAGAACATTAAAAGTAACTATTCACCACGAAGGACACGGAGAGCACGAAGTGAAATTTGATGAATTATCGAATTCATGAAGCTCAAATATTGACATATATGAAATTGGCAAATATCAAGGTTGGTCTATTGATAAATTTCAATGTGGAAAGATTGAAAGAAGGCATAAAGAGATTTGTTCTGTAACATCTTCGTGTCCTTCGTGCTCTTCGTGGTGAATAGTTACATAAAAAGAAAGGGGGATGTTAAATTATGGAAGGAGCAGTATGGTTTTTCGCCCTATCGGTATTAGCGGCAGGGATAGGAATAGGTATTGCGACCATCGGACCCGGGATAGGACAGGGAATTGCTACCAGTAAAGCAGTAGAAGGGGTTGCCAGACAACCAGAAGCATCCGGCAAGATTATGACTATCTTAATCTTAGGATTAGCCTTTATAGAATCGTTAGTTCTATATGCACTGGTTATTGCCTTAATCATTATCTTTGGCAATCCAGCCCTGCAACATATTATTGGTAAATAGTGAATGGTGATTGGTAAATGGTAACTGGTAATTAGTTACCAGTTACCATTTAACCAATTATCATAGGGTTCTGCAAAATAGGATTTGGGGAATTAGAGATAAAAATTCAAATATCAAAATGCAAAATTACAAATCAAATTTCAAAAAGGATTTCAAGAAAAGACTGTATAACTTTACTCTGCGACTTATAGAATTCATCGATAAGTTACCAAAGGATAGTGTTTCTCAAAGAA
>JBFLYA010000255.1 GCA_040757115.1 bacterium
TACCAAAATGATGGCCAGAGTGCACAAACCTACACCATTACTACCAGCCTGATACCCGACCCGGACCCAGATAGATTCGAACCAAATGATAATTTTGATAAGGCGGTAAAGATAGAATTAGGCCAGATAATTACCGCTACTATTGCCCCTCAAAAGGATAATGATTATTTCAAGCTTAACATTCCGAAAAAAGGGACATTTAGTGCTGTTGTTTCTGAGGTGCCGAAGGAAATTAATCCCTTTTTTGCGATGTATGATTCAAATAAAGAGTGGATGAGGAGTGCTCGTGGAGATTATGGTCAGGGTGTAAGTATCCAGTTTACCTCACTTCCGGCAGGGGATTATTACTTACGGCTATGTGCCCAGGATGATGGGCAGAGTGCTCAGGCATACAAACTTACGACTAATTTTGGTTCCCCTGAAATAACACTACCTATGGCTAAAATTACCTCTCCTCAACCCAATTCTCTTCTCTCAGATACAATAACTATATTGGGCACGGCAACGGCTGAGAATTTCTTGAATTATGTATTCCAATACGGCACTGGCAGCACACCTACCTCCTGGCTAACGATTGCTACTTCCACCACACCAGTTATAAATGGCACTTTAGCTACCTGGAATACTACCCTGTTAGAAGATGGGACTTATACCTTATGCCTGACAGTAAAAGACAAATTAAACAATATCGCTACAGATACGGTAGTGATAGGTATAGACAATACACCACCAGTACTTCAGATTACTTATCCGGTGAATAATTCTATCATTATGCAAGCGACTATTCCCGTTACCGGCACTGCTGATGATGAACATCTATTAAATTGGACACTTGAATATGGGGCAGGCTATACCCCTCAAACCTATACATTAGTTGCCAGTTCCACTATTTCTGTTATTTCTGGTACTTTAGGGTCAATCTTCTTACCTACAGGTTCATACACATTAAAATTAACTGCAAAGGACATAACCAATAAAATAGCTACCCATACCGTATCATTTATAATTATTCAAGCTATGCCTACCCCCGCAGAAATTCTACAAAAGGTAGCCGATAATCTTAATAAGATTAATGATATGAAGGCGGAGATTACGAATTGGGGAACGAGTACTATTACCGGATGGGGGACAGTGACAATTAAAACATTTGGTCCTACTCAAAAGACATATCTTGAGAAAAAACCAGATAAGATAAAAATTGAATCCCCTACTGAGAATATGGCTTATATCATAGATGGAGATGTGATGTATGTAAAATTATTTGGTGTTTGGAATCCCTGGACAAAGATATCAGAAACTTTTGGAATAAATCCATCAGAATTGAATATATTGTCTCCTGAATATCTTCAGGCAAATGAAGTTATTATTAAAGAGTATCTGAATACCTCCGAAGGCAACATTTATATATTAGAAACCACTCCCAAAGGAACAGAAACTGGAAAATGGAAAATGATTTCGTATATTAACTATGATAAAGGCATAGTGACTAAAAGTGAAACTTATGATGTTGAAAATAATCTTATAGGTAGTGTAGAGTATTCAGAGTTTATTTTAGATTCTTCCAGTAGTGCCTGGCTGGCGACTAAATGTATTAATAGAGATATGTGGGAAGGATTTAGCAAAGTTACAGAGACTATTTATAGTAATATTCAGATAAATACAGGTATCCCTGATAGTGAATTTGAGCCGGTATTTGAATAGGGGGTAAAATCAAAAGGCAAAGGAGGACTTTTCGTAAGAGTTCAGGTAGGATAAAAATAAGGAGAAAGGGAGAAGATGGAGAAGTGGAGAAAAGAAGAGTTAGGTGATAGGATTATTAATGTCTGTATTAATGTCCATAAAAAGTTAGTGTCGTGTTGAACAAATAACGCACGGAATTTGATTCTGGTAACTGGTGATTGGTAACTGGTAATTAAATACCGTTGGGCTGAGCTCAGGGCGAAACTATTTAACCAATTACCAGTTACCAATTATCCGTTTGCAGGTTACGAAACCTGATGATGCCCCGTGCAAAAGTTACTCAACACGACACTAGGATTGATGTCCAAAGGGTGGAGCAAGGAAAAGTTTGAGCCATTTCTCCAATTCTCCCTTTTCCCCATTTCTCCTTGTTTACACTTCTAATGTATAGCCCTGAACGGTTACGACTTTTCAAATGAGTAGTAAGAAGGTAGTGTTATCAGGATTAGGGATTGTGGGTATTCTTCTTTTTGGATATGCAATATATTATGCCATTTTCCCTGTTACTACAGAGTCAGATTTAGTTTCCTATCATGCACCTTGCTGGGGAGAGAAAAACAAGATTTATTTTATAAAGAAGGTGAGTTTTGCCAGGAAGATATTAAATCCTATGTCGCTATTAAGCATAGGTTTTTTTGGGGGCGGAGATTATTTACCAGATCATACTGAGGTATATCTGTGTTCGATGAATTATGATGGGACAGATAAGAAGGAGATAGTAAAGATTGGGGATACAGATGATAACACTTACTGGCTGCCAATGTATCTTGATTATTGTAAGGCAAATAATTTACTACTTTTGTCAGGTGGAATGCATCCTGCAAGGGGAGAAGTTTACCAGGGTATATATACAATAAAATCAGATGGGAGAGATAAAAGGAAGATTTCAGAGGTAGGTTTGCATGCCACATGGTCACCTGATGGGAGACAAATAGTACATAGTGGAGGTTTTATAATGAATGCAGATGGAAGTAATAACCATCCTATTTTTAGTAAAAATTCAGAATGTTGGGGAAAAAGCCGAGACTTTATCTGGTCACCCAGAGGCGACTTGATTGCCTTTGTTTGCCACGGCTGGATATATACCATGAAACCAGATGGAAGCGAGAGGAGGAAGGTGTGTAAGGGGGATCGTCTCAAGGGATGGACATTGGATGGTAAGGAGATTATTGGGGATGGATATACGGTTAGATTAGATAGCAAAGAAGAAAAATTATTGTATGACGCAGAAGCAGGAACATATTGGGGAGGAAGATATTCGTTGGACGGAAGGTTTATGCTCGGGGAAATAGGTTTTGTTGTCCGTGATATAGAAACGATGAAAACTATAAATCTTTTTGCTGATATTGAAATTAAAGGTAAACATCGAGAGCATTTTGTCTATAAGAGACCGAATAATATTTGGTAGAGGAGGTGGCTGTTAAATGAAAAAAATTTGTATCTATAGTCTATTAATAGTATGTTTGTTGAATAGTAAGGTATCTGCTGAGGATTTTACCTGGGGTAGTTGTACTACCTATGCACCTATGCCTGTATTGTTTATCCATGGGATTAACTCTAATATGCTAACATGGGAAAAGGCTATTGGTAGTTTAACACAATACTTTGATGAGTATAGGTTAGTAAGATTTAATGAACCATCACCAAAGGGTTATATATCCCTTCACGAAACTGATAAAACTAAAGGAGTCACTTACTTCAAAGACGAACAGACAGGTTATGAGTCCCCCGCCAAACTCTATTTAGAGGCGTTTGATTATGGTGGAGAGGATTATTCACAGAGTTTTAAGCCAACTGGTTCTTATCAGCCAGAGCTTAAAAAAATTATTGAAGGAGATGATAAGTCTCCAGGGATATTAAAATCATACTATGGGGAGAACTATAGTACTGCTACAGATAAACTCATTATTGTAGGCTATTCACAGGGTGGATTAATCGCAAGAGAATATGTGCAGAGTAACCCAGACCAGGCTAAACATGTAAAACGCCTGATTACTATTGATACACCACATTATGGGACTGATGTTATAGCTAATTTAGTTGCTATTACCATGACAAACCCATCTCTTTCGCCTGGAACAACACGTAACTTCTGGGGGTATATATTATATCCCTTCCTCCCTTCAGATCTTAAGAATGCTGTAAAAGCAATTGAACGAGGTGATGTTGGACTCGGTGACTTACTACCTCATAGCAATTATCTAAATAATCTTAATAAACTCTCTGTCCCTGAGAATATTGAATATATTTGTTTGGTAGGTAAGGTTATAATTCCAGAATTTCCATATATAGCTGATACTGATAATGTCGTTATGGGTTATAGTCAAAGGGCAGAAAAAATACAACCTCAACTATTTCCACTAAAACCAAAAATAATTGAGCAAAAAATTCCCTGGGATTATATAATTAACTTACCGGGATAGAGCATACAAATAATGCGTGGATTGCTACTAAATGTGTTGATGAAGATATGTGGGAGGGATATAGTAAAGTTACTGAGACTATCTATACGAAGAGCCAAATTAATACTGGTCTTGCTGATAGTGAATTTGAGCCAACATTTGAATAGGAGGGAACAGATGAATATGGACAAGGTGGTAAGGATTTCAGCATTAACAGGATTAGGAGTAGTAGTTTTTTTGTTGGGATATACATTATATTATGCAGTTTTTTCTATTACTAAGGAATCAGATTTAATCTCCTACCATGCACCTTGCTGGGGCGAGAAAAACAAGATTTATTTTATCAAGAAGGTGACTTTTGGGAAGGCAATAATAAATCCTTCTTCATTATTAAACAAGATTCTTTATCTTGAGGGGGATTATTTACCGGAGAAAACTGAGGTATATGTATGTTCGATGAATTACGATGGAAGCAATAAGAAAGAGATAGTAAAACTTTGTGATACAGACATTGGTAATAGAGAATATGGTGAGACAAAAGAAGGGAGTTATTGGTTACCGAGATATATGGACTGGTGTTCTGCTAATAATTTACTGCTTATTTCAGGAGGAGATATTCCAGGAAGAGGAGAAACTTCACAAGGGATATATACAATGAAGATAAATGGGCAGGATAAGAGGAGACTGTCAGAGACAGGGGTGCATGCCTCCTGGTCACCGGATGGGAAGAAAATAGCATATGAAGTAATCACAAAAGAATCAAGGAGTGAAAAAATGTATGGTTATAAGGAGCCTGTAGAATATTATGATAAGGAGAATACTATCTGGGTAATGAATAGTGATGGCAGTGATAAACATCAGATATCAAGAGAGAAAATACTAACGCGAACAGGCAGATGGGTGCGTGATGAACAAGGGAAACCAGTTATGGAAAATGGAAAAGAGAAGTATAAATGGGAGAAAAAGTATATGGATGAATCCCCCATCTGGTCACCCAGAGGTGATTTGATTGCCTTTGTCTGTAAAGGATGGATTTGGGTGATGAAACCAGATGGAAGCGAGAGGAGGAAGGTGATTGACACTTGCCATCTTTCTGATTGGTCTCCGGATGGAACAAAACTTATGACTTCAGCACTTTTAGGAATCGTTGATTTAAATGGTAATGTGGTTAAAAAATTT
>JBFLYA010000256.1 GCA_040757115.1 bacterium
CACAATCAATTTCTACCTATTTCTATAAATTTCAATCTATTTCTATTATCTTATCTCCATATCACTCTTATCTCCTTATCCCCTTTCTTACACTTTTGATATATAGCCTGAACGGTTACATTTTTTTAAAAAAATGCTTGACAAAATTTATTAATATGCTATTATATAATCATAAAGGATTAGGAATTAAATTCCCCTTTCAATTGTAGATAGGAATCAGAAAGAAGAGATATTGCTATATCTTATTGAAAATCAAATGCTTGTGCTAAATTTCGCCTTTAAATAGAGGGGAAGTTCCATTACAATTTCCAATGCTATTTAACCATTCCTTCTAATGGCTAAATAGTTATGAAAGGAATATAATGTGGTCTAAGATAAAACGATTCTTTTTTACAGGAAGTATTAAAGATAAGTTATCCGAGTTATCGAATGACATAAATTATAAGATTGGAAACTCTAAACACGAGATAATAGAAGAAGTAGGGGAGATAAAGAAAGCTCTTCGTAAACAGGGGCTTTTTGTAGAGATGTTCAAAGAAGAGATTCTTGAACGGCTATCAGAAAAGGAATTTACCGAAAGAAAAGAGGATATCGAAAGGTTTATTGATTTATCCGATGCCTTTTTCCATCTACAGGCAACTCTAACAGACAATCTTCCTTTGCAACAAACCTGGCTTGAAGTTATGGCTATTGTTCGGCAAAAGATAGACTCTTTGCTTGAAACGGTTGGGCTGTCAATTGTATGTCAGACAGAGGTAGAATTTAACCCTTCCCTTCATAACGCTGTAGAGAGACTCTCTCAAGATACTTCTCCTCTGCTGGTAGAAAGGGTTATTCAACCGGGCTATTTCTATAAACAGAAACTGATCCGACCAGCAAAGGTTGTGGTTAGATAATTTGTAAGTATTCAGAGTGTAATATAAGGAAAGAGGTTATTTTTCCTATTTACACTACCTGAACGATTACAAAAAAACAAGGAGGGATATTTTATGAAAGAACCAATGTGTGGGATAGATCTGGGGACTACAAATTCTTGCATTGCTTATCTTAAAGACGGGAAATCTGTTCCCATAGAGATTGAAGATGGTCTGGCAATTGTTCCATCAGTAGTCAGTCTTGATGAAGCAACAGGCCATATATTCGTTGGAAAACAAGCCAAAAATAGACTTATGGCATTTCCGGGAGCTACAGTCAGGTCAATAAAGCGTCAGATGGGAAAGGAGATAAAGGTATCCATTGGCGCAAAATCCTTTTCCCCTGAAGAAATATCTTCTTTTATCCTTAAATACTTAGTTGATAAGGCATCTGCTAAACTTGGCCAGGATATTAAAAAGGTAGTAATTACGGTGCCGGCATATTTTAATGATGCCCAGCGTCGTGCAACTATATCTGCTGGAGAATTAGCAGGGCTTGAGGTACTGAGGATAATTAATGAACCTACCGCCGCCTCCCTTGTTTATGACTATGTATCCTTTATTGAAAAGGTAGAAAGCCCATATATCATGGTCTATGACCTTGGTGGTGGCACATTCGATGTCTCCATCCTTGAGATAAAAGGAGAAATTAAGGAAGTGCTTGCATCTTGTGGAGATACTGCTCTGGGTGGGGATGACTTTGATGAAAGGTTGGTAGCCTACTTTCTCGCTCAGATAAGGAGAAAAACCGGGCTTGAACTATCGGATACCAACCTCCCCTGGCATATCAGGTTGAAGGAAATAGCAGAAAAAACCAAAATCGCATTATCGGATAGCCCTTATGTCACTGTTCAGGAGGTAGCTGTAGCAATTGTCAATGGAGAACCTGTAAATCTCGATATTGAGGTGAGCCGTAAGGAATATGAAGAGATGATAAGTGACCTTGTTGATAAAACGATTGTAAAGGTCAATGAGGCAATAAGTGAGGCACACCTTTCAATTGATGCTATTGGAGAGGTTTTACTTGTTGGTGGAGCGACTCGAACTCCGCTTATCCAGGAAAGATTGTCCGAAATATTTAAGAGACCAATCTATCACTCTGTTGACCCTGACCTTTGCGTGGGATTAGGTGCGGCTGTCCAGAACGGCCTTATAGCAGGAGAAGATGTCGGTCATATCCTCCTCGATGTTACAGCCCATTCTTTAGGGGTAAAGACGGCGGATGATTTTTGTGAGACAACGGGAGAAGCGAACTATTTTTCCACTATCATCCGTAGAAATACCAAAATACCCGTCAGGAAGTCTGATGTCTATTTTACCATGGTTGACGAACAGGAAGTTGTAAGGGTAGAGGTATATCAGGGTGAAAGCCAGTCATGTAAAGAAAACTCTCGGGTAGGGAAATTTATCTTCGAACTCAAGCCTGCACCTGCTGATTCACCAGTAATTACAGAATTTGCTTATGACAAAGAAGGTCTTGTGCATATAACTGTGGAACAAAAAGGCTACAATAATAAGAAAACAGTCACGCTGAATGTCCGTAGTAAAGAGATAGTTGACAGACAGGGAAAAGAAGAAAAGCAAGAAATACTGAATTATATATTACAAAAGGCTCGAAGACTAATGAAAGATGAAAAATTGCCTGCTAACTTAAGAAAGGAGATTGAACTTCTGGGGAATGATTATGAAGATGCACTTAGAAGCGGTGGCGATAAAATGATAGATGACCTGGAAGATAACCTTCTGAATAAAATAGAAAAGGCTGAAGAAAGGCTTACTGAAGATAATGAATAAAGGACAACGAAGACGGTTACAAAAGGAAAGGGGAAAACTTCTCTCATCAGGACATTACTGGGAGTGGCTTCAGTCTCTGGAGAAAACAGGTTACCGTGAGTTTCTTCCTAAAGAGTGGAAAGAGGTATGGAGTATGCTGGCCAGGCGAGCAGTGCGTCTCCCTGCCAGTCTAAACGAATTCTTCAAGAATATTCAGAGAATCAGCCGTTATCCTGAGCTGATGGAGATTAAATTCCTTCTCCTGTTGAAGGATTTTATCGAAAAGGATATATCAGCAGATGCATTCTCCCAGATAAAAGGGCTCCCTTTTCCTGCAGAAGAAATCCGCAAAAAAGTAATCACCTGGAACGACCGCCTTTTTGAAGAAAAGAGATTTAGAGAACTCCTGACTACCTTTGTAAGCCAACCAGATAAAGTGACAAAGGAGCACTTTTCAAAACTTGCCGCATTGACAGAAAAAACCTTATTATATTCGCCCATTCAAAGGCTTTCAGAATTCGTAGGGGAAAAGGGTGTATCAATAAGAAATTTAAGTGTCATTGACTCCCTCTTAAATCAACTCTCCGAAGAGCTCCCGTCTCCCCTTCAGCAACTCCTTTTCTGTCCTTATCTATATTACATAAATAATTATCTCCAGGATATTGTAGAACACGGCGACTATATGAGACTGGCAGAGATTGTTTCTGACATTCCTTTTATCTTTCCTTTGATTACGGGTAAAAAAACAGAAAAGGCATTAGCCAAACTTGCAGAGATTAACCTTGAGACAATGGATGATACCTTTCTATCACGGAAAGTATTGGAGGCGACATTAGAAGAGAAAGTAACACTTATAGCCAATATGCGACATTTAATAAAGGATGAATATTTGGAAGAGAAATATTTACCTTACCTGAGGACACTTTACCAGGGGCTTTTGAGGGATATAGTTAAAAAGAAGCCATCTCTCTCTGAACGGGAACGGAGAGAACTCCCAAAGATTATGGGGCGTATCCTGCAGAACGATATCCATTTCTTGTATAGAACCACAAATGAATTGACTGACATCCTGAGTTTAATTAGCAAAAGTGGCTGTTTAGATACAAGACTTGCCCTTCTCTCACTTATCTCTGCTGAAATGAATAGGGACAAAAACCTCAAACAAGAGGCAGAATCTGTTCTAAAAGGGGTGTCCAATATAACTAAGGAAGATATCAGGTGGCTTTTTGAAAAAAGCCCTGCACCTATCTACCCCTATGTCAGCACATTAAAACCATTGATTGAACTTTATGGAAAGGAAGAGGCTATTACGAAAGAGATTCATGCCCATCTTTTTTCTTTGATTCAAAAGTCTCTTTTCAGGAGTTCTGCAATAAAAGAGTCTCAAAGACTTCTTCCCTCCTTTCTAACCAGAGATGAGTTATATGAGCTCAAGGAGGAATTCTCCGTCCTGAGAGAAGAATTTTTGCTTCTTAAAGGATATCCGCAATTTTTACTGTTGTCAGAGTATCTCTCTTGTTTTCCAGACAATTTTTTTACAGGGGAGGGATACTACAAATATCTCAATCTTGTTTATAGTAAAAAAGGGATTATCGGCATAATTGATATATATGAAGATATTTCAAGGGTATCGATGGAGACAAAAGATGTCGGTTTCCCACCTTTTTCCTCTGTATCACATATCGTAGATTCACAACACATGATTTGCAACAGCGTTTTAAAGGAGCATATATCAGACCTGAATACAGTTAAACTGGAAGAACTTCAAAGGATTTATAACATTATTAATTCTATGGAAAAAGTTAACAGTGATTTATTGATACGATTCAATAATGTGCTGAATTATCGGTATAACAAGGGAGAGAAAGAGGTTGAAGTGCTGAAAGATGCTGTCTATAATATGTTGAGGCAATTAAATAAGAAAGATAAAAAAAGGAAGAAGAAAAGATGACAAAAGAAGAGGCATTAAAGGAACTGGGGTTAGAACCCTCTGCGGCAGGAGAGGAGATAGAGAAGACATACCATAAGCTTGTCAGACGCTATCCGCCGGAGTTTCATCCAGACAAATTCAGAAGGATTGATGAGGCATACCGTTTCCTAACATCTTTTTCAGCTATGCTTGAGCGTCTTTTGTCTTTTCAAACACAGTCGCATACTTTAGATAAGGAATTGTTCGCTTTTAATGTAGAACCGCCTGCCGGTATGATTGAAGAAGGGATAAAGGAATTAAAGAAGGCGATAAAAATGGCTCACTTATGGAATGTTGTTGATTCTCGATGAATTTTGGTGTAAGAAAAGGAGATAAGGAGATAGGGAGATTATGGAGATTGCCATCTTCATCCGTATCTCTCAAATAAAAAAATTCGACCTGTGCGGTTAGAAATTACAAGTAAATTTCCTCAAACCTGAAAGGTTTGATTTTTACATAACCGTAGATAAAATCTACGGAGAGAAGAAAATCTCCTGCTTACTACTCAACCCTGAAAGGGTTGAATTCTAACCATGGATTACATTCGACCCTTTCAGGGTCGAGTTTTGCGGGCGTTTATTTCCGTAGATTGCATCTACGGTTATTTAAAATTCGACGCTTTCAGCGTCAATAACCTAAAACCTAACCGCACAGGTCGAAA
>JBFLYA010000257.1 GCA_040757115.1 bacterium
GAGGGGTATGAGGGTCGGAGGGGTATGAGGGTCGCATCTTGAATTGTGAATTATCTCTGTTCGACCCTTCTCCCTCTTAACTCTCTATATTTTTAGACAATTATGTCCATTTGGCTTGCCTTCCCTTATTTCTTATGATAAAATGGGAAAAAATAGAATATGAAAATTCTACCTCATCCTTCATTTAATGTCCCATAGGGACAATATATCGGTAAATGGCTTTCCACAAATTTTCTACCAATATATCGTTCCTACGGAACTGATTGATTTATCTATCTATTCCTACCGATATTATGTTCCTAACGGAACGATTATTCTCATACCTTATTTATGGGTATTATCCTATGTAAACTTCCAGTTAATAACCGCTATAATTGGTTATTTGGATGCATTATTTCCCTCCCCAATTTAAAACTTAGTATTGGGTTAAGTAAGTTCTTTCACAGTTTAAGGGATATACCATTACAAGATGTGTTCCCTTCCATCTCTCCATCATTTATCTTTGACCATACCTCTATCTTTTGCTTAAAAGGAATGTTGGGGTCAGACCGTGAATGTTGAATGTAGAAGAAACTGCTTTCTACATTCAAGGTCTGACCCTAATCTTATCTTTATCGCCCCACCGTTTTAATTTAAAAATTATTTCACAAAAAGTTTGACTTTTTTGATTAAATTAAGTATAATACAGGTATGTTGAAACATTTTGGATAAAAAATTGTAACCTGTGCAGGTAACTTTAGACCTGTGTCCGAAAAGGAGATTGAAGATGAAGGAACTTTTTAAAAACAGACCATATTTGGAAGGAAATATGATTGAAGAAGAAACTTTAGATTGGTACAATATGTCTCCTGTAGAACGTTTTATTGAATCTCAGAAACTATGGGAGGTCTTTGTGCTTCTTGGAGGAAATTATGAGCCAGAGCCCGATAGCCAGAGTCCTTTCCACTTTTTTAAAACATAAGGTAAAAGCCTTGTTGATTGGAGGGCAGGCATGTATTCTTTATGGAGCAGCAGAATTTAGCCGTGACATTGACATAACAATTATGCTCTCTCCTGAAAATCTTAAAAATCTCAAGATTGCTTTAGATGACCTTAAGGCTGAAAGAATTTTTGTCCCTGATATTTCTGAAGAGATATTATTGAAAGGGCATGCCTGTCATTTTCGATGTCAGAGAGAAGATATAAAAGGGTTGAGGATTGATATTATAGGGATAATGCGGGGGGTAAGTTCCTTTCCTGAGTTATGGAAACATCGAGAAGAGGTTGAGTTACCTGAAATAGGAAAAGTAGCCGTAATAGGTCTTCCTGAGCTTGTTAAGGCTAAGAAAACCCAGCGAGATAAAGATTGGTTAATGATTAGACGCCTAATTGAAGGAGATATTTATAGGGCATCTGTTAATCCACCACAAGACAAAGTATGTTTCTGGCTCCTTGAATGTAGAACACCAGAATTGTTAATATCATTGGCTAACAAATATACTCTTATTGCTTCGCAACTGGTGGAAAGACATCCACTTTTGCAATTTGCTATTGAAGGTAAGAGAGAGGAAATTCAAAAGCTTCTACGGGAAGAAGAGGATAAAGAAAGAATTCTCGACCAGCAATATTGGGCGCCACTGAAAGCCGAACTGGAGGTATGGCGACATAACATCGATAAGAACAGGTAATAGTTCACGACACATAAATTAATGGTTTATCTCTAACAATTTTCGATTTTTAATTTCAAAGTAACTATTCTGCCACTGATTAACACGGATTAGCACGGGAATGTTGGGGTCAGACCGTGAATGTTGAATGTAGAAGAAACTGCTTTCTACATTCAAGGTCTGACCCTAATCCTACAACTCTCTGTATCTTTCAATCTGATTACTGTATGCCGGATGTTTGTCCTTAAAACGATGAAGATCAAAGAGCACCAGGTGCTTGATGTCTGCTTTTGTCGCTATCTCAATTGCCTTTGCCTCCTGGGCATATTTATCTGCCTCCTCCTGTCTGCCTGAAAGAAAATGAGTCACAGAAAGGCTTAACAGGGCGTAATATCTCTTTTCCTCAATACTGTAGAGTGACACAGCTTCTCTTCCTGCCTCAAAAAACCAAACACCATTATTCTTATCAAGCTTTGCAATGTTATCATCATTAATCAGACTCACAAGCCTGTCCTGGTATCTAACTGCCATGTCAAGATCACCCATCAACCAGTAGGCAATTGCTATCTCACAGTATGTCAGGAGAAATTCATAATCCAGGGTCAGGATCAGTTGGTAATTCTCTATGGCATTGCGATAATCCCCTTTTTTCAGGTAAAGGTAAGCCAGATTATCCAGGTAATGCTCATTCCATTTGGAAAGACGCACTGCCTGTTTGTACATCTTAAGGGCATCTTCTGTTTTGTTTTGCTTCTGATAGATAATTCCCAATCCAAAATAGGCTGAGGCTGTTTCTGTGGCAGATTTCAGGGCTTTTTTATAGTACCCCTCAGCCATTGCCATATTATCTAAGCTGGCATAGAGATCACCCATCAGGACAAGGGCATGGGGGTCTTCCCTGTCCTCTTCTAAAATAAATTCAATCTGCCTTTCAACAACCTCAGGGATATAATCCTCCCCCCTCATGTATTCATACACTTCTGTTTTAAAGATACCCATCTGTGCCTCAGGGTTCATCTTATCCAGATTCAGAACATTATTAAATTCCCTTTTTGCGGCTTTGTAGCGGCTGTTGTCGAGAAAGGATTTGCCAAGTTTAAGATGGCGTTTTACCATCTCCTTCTGATTCTTTAGCTTGGCTAACTTTTCATCATATTCAGCCTGTTCCACGGCAATTCTTTTCAGGGGATGAAATATCGATACCTTATATATAACCCCTGCTATCAACATGGCAATAATAGAAAGGGATACACAAAGTACCGGTAAATGGGTATTTATCCAATTGATAGTTTTTGATGTTTTTTGAAGGATATTGTTCATAGTTTTTCAAGTTAAGCTGTTCGTCGTAACCCGGTTTAGCGGGTGCTCTCAGCAGAAACAACCGCATAAATGCGGTTACTACGAACAAACTTTCAAATTCCTACCAGCATTAACGCCCTTCTATGTTGGCAATCGCGAAGAAATCACCCGTGATATTTCGCATGGGAATCTGCTCAAATCCCCACCGCTTTTTGGTAATTTTAGGAACTTCTTCCCTTACAAAGTCTGAAAGCTCATCAATGGTTATAAGGCCATCTTTCTTACTCTCTGCCATTCCCATTATACCCTGCAAGAGAGTATAGGTGAATACACCGTGGCCGTTATATCCTTCGGTTGCTTGCTGTGTATCAGTGGTAGCGGCAAGGCAGGCGCGGCCTGTAGCACGCATCAGTCTGTCAATAGCGGTCTTCTCTTCCATCCCACGCATCTCCCCGGCAAAAATTCCGGCATAGCAGGTGTCAAGAATGATCAGGCTCTTAAGGGCAGGTATCTCTTCAAGCAAGGATGTGATTTTTTCAGAAGAAAGGCTGGCCTTCTTCAGGGTTTCCCTGTTTTCATAGACCGCTTCATAAGGGACGAAATAGTAATCCCCCTCACTCCCCATACCATGCCCGGCCAGATAGAGAACAAAGACATCACTCGTTTTGACCTTTTTGGAGAGTGTTCTAAATGCCTTCTCAATATTTGTAGTGTTCGCCTCTTCGTTTATCAGAGGTTTAATCTCTATATCCCTGAACAGTCCCTTTCCACTCTTCTTTAATTCACGGGCAATTGTCTGAGCATCGGTATGGGCAAACTTGAGTTTCAACGCCCTGTCTCTGTAGTCTGTAATGCCCACAGCCAGCACATAAAGGCAGGGGGCATCCTTAAGTGGGTCGTTCACTATAATGGTGATCTCTTCAGGCTTTGAGGCGATATTGCCCTGCTTGTTATAGGATGTTACTGAAATGGTGTTTGTTCCATGATTAAGGGTGAATTTCTTAGGTATTACACCCGATGGGCGGCTGATTTCGAGACCTGCAGGGCGGGTCTCTTCTACAGAGGAAGCCACCAGCACACCGTTTACCCGGTACTCAGTCCTTCCAATGCCGCCTCCCCTGTCACTTAGAGAAAAGTCAAGGGTAAAGTCCCTGGTGTTTATCCGGGTATCCTTTGAAAGAATCTCTACCACAGGCGGCAGGCCTGAGGCAATGAGTTTATCTATGCTGCCGATTCTATCAAGCTCTGCCCGGATTTGCCTGTCATATCCACCCTGAATCCTTTTAGCTACCAGGTCAGGCCGGTAAAAGAGGTCATAAACCTGCTCCACGCTTACATAATCAGATTCCCTGTCCTGTCCGCGATTGATATGATAGCCCACATAGCGGGCACCGCCTTTAGATGAGGTGAAAAAACCATCAGGGCTCCAGGCCACCCACTGTCGGTCAGTGCCATAAAACAGGGTCATAAGCAGCCTCCCTGTCTTTACCTCCCAGAGCATTACTGTCTGATCATTTGAGCCTGACACAAGAAGCCTTCCATCAGGGGATACGGCCACAGCCCATACATCACTGGTGTGGCCAATAAACTGCTGTAGTTCCCTGCCTGTTTGGGTATCGTATGAGGTAAGGACACCGTTATCACCTCCACTGATGACTGTTTTTCCATCAGCGGTGAGGGTAAGACTCAGATGCCTGTCGCCAGTAGTGGGATCTCTAGTGATTTCATGGATGACCTCGCCATCTTTCAGTATTTGGAGGGTTGGGTGAATCATTCCGTCTTCTGTGCCTATGGAGATAGTGCCGAGCTTTTCTATGGCTCTTATATAGCCATCAGCTTCTGAGGAGTCAGGCCCGGGGCACAAATCACCGGTTAGACCGTTGATGATGAAGCTTTTTTCAAGGGGGCCATATTCAAACAAACTCTTCTGTTCATATATATTCCCCCAGGCAATAGCCCTTCCATCCCTGGAAAAGCCCACACTCCAGACACACCGGCCATTGCCAATTAGCTTCTTCATTGCCTTACCGGTCATTAAGTCCCAGAGCCATATCTCATTATCACTACCTCCGCCTGTGGCCGCAATAGAGCCGTCAGGTGAGATGGCTGTGGCAATGACAATGTTTGTGTGCCCCGCAAAGCTTGAGATGCTCTTGCCTGAGGGGATGGAGAAGACATTAACAGTATATCCGCTACCATATCCACAGCCAGTAAGCACATATTTCCCATCCGGTGAAACAGTCAGGCTGTCAACAGTTGTTTCCTGCCTGGCAAGCACCTTAATAAACCTGCCTGTTCTGCCGTCCCAGAGGCGGATGGTTTTATCATCACTGCCTGAAAGGATGTATCTGCCATCAGGTGTAAAGGCAGC
>JBFLYA010000258.1 GCA_040757115.1 bacterium
TTATCTCCTTATCCCCTTTCTTACACTTTTGATATATAGCCTGAACGGTTACCCCACAAGTTCCTCCATAGTTCACACCACCTCCACCATCCCAAATCCTTGATTTCGTCTGAAGCCAAGCCCGAGTTGGTAGATTTTATATAAGTCATCCGGATTACCTTTTAGAATGAACTTACCTTTAAATCCGATAAGTTTCATTGGTACTTTAGTTTTTAGATGGTCGCTAATGGTATATTTGATGACCTCTTTTTTTAAGTCAACCGGGATAAATTCCAATTGGGTAATATTAAGTTCTTTCAGGCTAAAGATAAGTTCCTTAAGAAATCGAGATTCATCAAAGGAGATAGTATTTTCGGGACCAGAAAAGCGGCTGATTTTATTCTTTGTTTGTGGATGTAAAACAGGCTTTTTGTCTTTGTCAACAACAATGATGGGTGACATAGTTTTAAAACAAATCTCTCCTTGAGTAAAATAGGTCTTATTTTTTTCATTGAGAGGAAAGATATTAATTAGATGAAGAGTTTCGTCAAGAGGAAAATCCATAGTTTTTACTTTAAGTAATCCATTATAAATCTTTATACCAGTGGCTTGTGGGTCTTCTGAGATATTCAGAGTAGAAAGATAGAGTCTGGTATTGCGTCTTATTGTTAGAATATCAGCCGAGATTTGGACACACTCAAAGAAGACACTAAAACAGAACGGTTTGGTCTGGTGATGGTTAGATAAATAAAATTGTTCATATAATTCCGCAGATTCTTGTTTAATTGCCTCTTTTATCAGGCTAAAAAAACAAGACCGATACTCTATAGGTAATTTATCAATCTTATAAACAACCCCTATCCTCATATTGAATATTATACCAGAGTTTATCATAAAAGGCAAGTGTCATTTGTGTGAAACTGTGATTCAGACAGTAGACTATAGACATCAGACCTCAGACTAAAGCGGGCAGAAATTGCAGAAGAATGAAGGCTTGAAAGACCTACCTATACTTCTGTAGTCTGGACTTTCGTAAATTTTATGCTACTATTGAGGCTATCTAAAATTCTCTTTATCCTTATCAATCTGTTTATTTTGCTCAAAGATGGTAAAATTAGGTTCAAAAGCCTGATGATTTTTTTGCAACTTATCCTTTGAAGTTGAGTTGATAAAAAATGCTTCACCTATTTTCTTCCCTTTATCTCCTTTGCGGTAACCGTTCAGCCACAGAGGCACAGAGTTCACAGAGAATTAGAGAAATTAGCCACAAATGGACACGAATTAACCTGTGACATTCGATAAATGGTAACCGTTCAGGTAATCCTTTACCGCAGAGACGCAGAGAAACAGAGAGAAAAATATCTTTTTTTCGTGTTTTTCGCGTTTTTCGGTGTTTAAAAAGGCTTAAAAACAGTTATAGCGGTTATTAACTGGAAGTCTACATAGGATAATACCCATAAATAAGGCATGAGAATAATCGTTCCGTTAGGAACATAATATCGGTAGGAATAGATAGACAAATCAATCATTCTACCAATATATTGTCCCTATGGGACATTATTTGTATGATATTTATTTCTACCAATATATTGTCCCTATGGGACATTAAATGAAGCAAAGCCCAAAACTACAACTAAAAATTTCTCCATCAGTCGCAATAAATCTCAATGAATCTATTAGTTTTAAGGTTTTGAGTTTTGACATTTGGGTTTTGAGTTGATATTGTCCCATCAGAGGGACACGGCTGAACGCTTACGATAAATGTAGTGCGAACCATTAGGTTCGCTTTCCTGCTTGCCAGAAGCGAGGCTAAAGTCTCGCACTACAAATCTTTTCGACCTGTGCGGTTAAATGTAAAATGGATAATGTAAAATGAGAAATGTAAAATGTATAACTGAAAGGTAATGAGTCTTGCGAAGTCCTAAAATTTCCCATTTTTCATTTCCTATTTTACATTTTACATTTATTTTTCCTTTGCGTCTCTGCGATGAATTAGTCTAATCGCACAGGTCGAATCTTTTTATTATTCGTGTTCATTCGTGGTTATATATTCCCTCTGTGTTCTCTGTGACTCTGTGGCTATATCCCTGAACGGTTACCCTTTGCGTTACTACTTTGTGCCCTTTGTGGTTTATCCTTTTTTTTAACCGCAAAGAACGCAAAGATTAAATGAGAAAGGAATCATAGAAAATTCACGAAACTCCAGATAGGATAATACCCATAAATAAGGCATGAGAATAATCGTTCCGTTAGGAACATAATATCGGTAGGAATAGATAGACAGATCAATTAGTTCCGTAGGAACGATATATTGATCAGTAGAAAAAAAGTTGACAATATTTAAGGACTTTGTTATAATGAAATTATGAAAGGTGTAGAAATTAAGAAGGGAACAGATGGTAGAGTAATAATTACTTCCCCTTATAAATCCTGACTATGTTGCCAAGATGAAGACTATTAAGGAACATTGGTGGCATTCTGATAAGAAATATTGGAGCTTTCCAGATAAAGATGAAATTTTAGAGAAGATCTTCAAAATCTTTGAAGGCGAAGAAATCTATTTAAATTCGGCCTTACACACCGGATTTTCTAATGCTGTCATTACGAAGGCTGAAAGCCCGAAGCTATCTCAAATCTATTATACTTCACGCATAACACAACATCACAATTTTGAAGACCTGCGTAGAGAACTTGTTTCAAGGGGAACCGTTCAGGTAGTCTGGTGTCTAAGTGTCTGAGGTACATAGACTACCAGACACATAGACACCCTTTACGCAAAATTGTAGGATTTGTGACTATCCTGATTTCCTGGATGTTAACTGATTGCTGATACCTGATGGTTGAACGCTTACAAGGCAAGATAGTAATAAATAAGAGAATTGGTAAAGAAAAACAATCTTTGGCACTTCAGCCAGAGTTAATATAAACGAAATATTTCGTTTAGCCTCCCAAATTGGGAGCATAAACGAACTTGTTCGGTTATGAATAAGTTATATGAAATTCGGCAACATAAAAAGATTGTGAAGTTAAGGTAATCTATAATGGAGAGAAAAGAAAAGTTGAAATTATATCTGGAAACAACTATTCCTAATTATAAATTTGCTGATGATACTCCAAGAGAAAGAGATATTACCAAACAGTTCCTGCAAAGGGTTACCAGGGGAGATTACAGAGTATTTATATCTGAACTTGTAACAAGGGAGATTGAAAAAACTTCTGATTTAGCCAAGAGAAAAAAATTACTTGATGTTGTCTCGGGGATAGCGGTGCTTCCTATCACTCACGAAAGCAAAGAATTAGGGAAGGCTTATGTCTCTTTAGGCATTATTCCACCACGATATGAACCTGATGGTATACATTTGGCAATAGCAACCCTCAATGAGATGGATGTATTGGTTACTTGGAATATGGAACATTTAGCCAATTCTGAAACGAGGATCAGTGTTAGAGAAGAGAACCTAAAAAGAGGACTAAAGGTGATAGATATAGCAACGCCAGAGGAGGTGATGGCAAGTGGATAGACCTTTGTGGAAATCAGTTGTCTTCGATGATCTCCACCATATCCGAGAGGAATTGACTAAGGAAATGAGTAATATAACCACAAGAGAGGATATGGAGAGGTGGAGAAAGCAAGACATCGAAAGATTAAAAAAAGACGGTTATAAATATGAAAAGATCTCTGAGGGCTATAATGTTCTTCGCCGTATTTGATAAAAACATGTTGCCGAACTTCACATAACACGGTGTTTGTGGTTCGCTACGCTTACCCAAATGCTCGCTTCCGCTCGCACTTCACAAACACCGGAACCGTTGTGCGAAATTCCAGCCAACTAAGGTGAAAGAAAAATATGTCTACTATGTACGACAATCCAAAATATTATGAAATAGCTTTTTCCTTTCGAGATATTCCTGTTGAAGTTGATGTGTTTGAAAAGTGTATCAAGCTTTTTTCTCAGATCCCAGTAAAATCTGTCTTGGAATTAGGATGTGGAAATAGTCCTCATATGGAAGAACTTATCAAAAGGGGATACCAATATACTGGGCTTGACTTAAGCAAAGCCATGCTGGAGTATAGCAGACAAAAAACTTTACGCATTGGTGCAGAGGCAAATCTCATTTATGGAAACATGGTAGATTTTTCTCTTGAAACATTAGTCGATTTTGTATACATTAATCTTGGTTCTTTGTATGTCAAGAATACATCAGAGCTTATGACACATTTTAATTCGGTCTCTGCGATATTGAAGAAAGGCGGTTTATATCTGCTCGACTGGTGCATTCAATTTAGTCCACCATCAGGAAATGGAGAAACTTGGGAGATAGAAAAAGAGGGAATTCGCGTTAAAACTACGGTGAAATCAAAAGTCATAAATCCTGTTGAGCAAACTTTTGAAGAAACCATCGCCCTTGAAATCGATGATCATGGCAAATATCACATTATTACTGGAAAAAATGTTAAAAGAGCTATCTACCCCCAAGAGTTTTTATGCTTGGTGTGTAGTCTCAAAGATTTTGAGTTTGTTGGTTGGTGGAATAACTGGGATCTTAGTCAACCATTAGAACAAACGAGCGAGATTAACCGACCAATCACACTTGTTCGGAGGATATAAATTGCATCACAAAGAAGAATGCTTGGAACTTCGCACAACAGCGGATAAAAGGGAAATCAAAGATTTCCCAAATCCCGACAAGTCGGGACTTCTTTTATCCGCAATCCGTTATATGAAATTGCAGGCTAAATAAAAGGAGGGATTAAAATGCTCAATACAAATACGGAAATAATTTATAAAGAAATTTCACAACTTGCAAATAATGAAAAGATGATTCTTCTTTCTAAATTGATGTTGGAAATCTCTGTATATGTAGAAAGAGATCGAAAGTTCAATATTTATGATATAAAAGGGGTGGGGAAAGAAATGTGGGAAGGAATAGACGCTCAAGAATATGTTAATAAGGAAAGGGCATCATGGGAATAAAGAGAATAATCAAACGACATAGAAGAATAATGTTTGATACTGCTCCCATCATATACTTTATTGAAGAACATAAGGATTTTGGGAAAATTACAGATGAGATATTCAAATTGTAACCGTTCAGGCTATATATCAAAAGTGTAAGAAAGGGGATAAGGAGATAAGAGTGATATGGAGATAAGATAATAGAAATAGATTGAAATTTATAGAAATAGGTAGAAATTGATTGTGGAAAACAACAAATTTCCATAAATTTCTATTAGTTTCTATTAATTTCAATTTTTTTAATAATATCTCCCTATCTCCTTAATCTCCACATCTCCTTTTGTTACACCACCTGAACGCTTA